>VGHA01000115.1 GCA_016868375.1 Betaproteobacteria bacterium
TAGCCGCGTCAAACAATGTGGCGGCTCACCAGGGGGTTCAGCCAGCGGCGCCACGGTCCCGTCAGGACAATCGGCGTCTCGACTATGATGAGAGCGATGCACGGCTCACCGGGATCGGCGATCGGTTCATGCCGCTCTGCACCTGGCCCGACGGCAAAGTCGCCTACGCCATAACTGCCGGTCGCGTCGGTGTAACCGCCCTGCAGGCAAACTGTGTACTCGTACCCTGAATGCTTGTGCTCCGGCAGGCTGTGGCCCGGTTCCAGTCTCACCAACGACGCGCGATAGGCATCGCCGGGGACCTCGAGACGAATTTCGTCAAACTTGCCCAGGATGCGGCGCCAGCCGCTACCCGGCCTGATGTACGAGGCAAGCGGCGTCGGAGCCCACTCGAAGCCTGGACGCCGCGCAGACGGCAGAGCCGGCGGCTCGCATGCGACCGAGTCCAGCCGGGCCATCGCCCGCTCCAGGCCGCAATCGTCCGGCAACGCAGCGCACTCGTTCTCGAGCAGCGCGCCGCCGACGGCATCCAATAGTTCAACGGTCCGGCGGGCTTCGGGCACGAGCGCCAAATGAACTGCCACGGCTAGCGAAGGGGCGTGAGAAAGCGCGCCCGAGGAATAGTCCAACAGAAGTTCTTCGGGGGCCAAATGGCGACTCACGACTGTTCCTTCTTCAACGCGTCCCGCAGCCGCCCGAGAGCCAAACGAATGCGGGATTTTACCGTTCCCAGAGGCAACTGCAGTTCAGCCGCGATGACCGAATGCGACTTGTCCTCAAAAAAGGCCTTCCGAATCACCGACAGTTGATCTTCGGAGAGCCCCTCCAGCAGGTGATGTGCCCTGTCGTACGTTTGTCCTGCCAGGATGGATTTGTCGGCATTCTCGCTCTCCGGCGCGTAGACCATCAGCCAGTCCTCGGCGTCGACCGGCCGGGCTGCCCGACGCAGAAGATCGATCCTTTTGTTGCGCGCGATGGTGAAGATCCAGGTGGCCGCCGAGGCACGGGCGCGGTCGAAGGTGGCGGCTTTCCGCCACACTATCATCAGGGCCTCCTGAGCCACTTCCTGTGCGGCCTCCGCATCGGCGCCGCCGCGCATGATGAAGCCTTTCACTCGGGGAGCGAAATGGCGGAACAGGCTGGCGAAAGCCGCGCGATCCTGGCGAGCCGCGATGGCCTCGATCAGCTCGGCTGACTCTTGGGCCGACAACATCGGGGCAGCCTATCCCGGCCGGATGTAGGGAATGCATATGAATCGGGCGGCACGCGCGATGCTTCAATACGCGGCGCGGCCCCGACACCGTGCCGCACTGCTCAACTGCCCCAGCATCTCTCGTGATCATGAGAAGCGAGCGCGCCTCGCGAAGCAAATGAAGCTCCCAGCGATCGAGGCGTTAGCAAACCAGCACAGGCGTCTTTTCGAGGTGGGTTCGATCCTCGACCTGCCGAACCAGGAAGTCCGCAACATTCAGACGAGAGATCATCCCGTTCCTCCACTCCGAAGCCCGGTCGAGGATCTTGTACCGTCCGGTCCGCCTTCCGTTTGTCAGGAATCCAGGCCTTGCAATTGTCCATTCCAGCGAACTGTCCTTGATCAGTTGTTCTTGTAAGGACTTGTCGGCGTAGGCCCGGCCAAACAAAATCTGAAATGGTCGGCGCTGGAGGTAGCTAATGCTGGCCTGGCTGTCGCCAGCCACGAAACCGGTGATGCAGATCAGCCGCTTCACGGGCTTAGCCTCCATGGCTTTCACCAGGACACGGGTCGCGTTAGAAAACAGGCTAACCGGCCGGAAAAGATCCAGCAGTGACGATAAGCCCAGCACCTGGATGACAACGTCCATTCCCTCGAGCGCGGCGTCTATGTTGTGCCTATTCAGTGCGTCGCCGCGAATTTTCTCCAAGCGTGGGTGGGACATTTCACTCTCTGCCACCGAGCGGGAGAACGCACGCACTTGATGCCCGGCCGCCAGCAATTGGTGTGTCGTTTCCAGTCCGATGCCTTTGCTGGCACCAATGATCAAGACACTCGCCATTCAGACACTCCTCGGAAGCACGCGGGCTTCACCCGCAACGGCCGTCCGAGCAGCAAGTGTGTATTGAGCCGGACTAATCAATCGGGCCTTGATGCTGCCCCACTAAGTCCTTCGCAGCACGACAAAGGAATTTGTGTCGAATGCTCAGCGGCCCGGTGATCTGGAGAGCGACGCCGAGCGTAAACTGGCGTCTGCAACAAGCTCAGGATCCACACAATGCTGCGCAAAACTTTCCTCAGTCTCGCCGCCGGCGCGCTGGTCTCGGTCATGTCCGTCACCGCCCAAGCGGCAGACATCGTCGATACAGCGGTGAAAGCGGGCCAGTTCAAAACTCTCGCAGCCGCGCTGACCGCGGCCGATCTTGTCGCTGTTCTGAAGGGCCCCGGCCCATTCACGGTATTTGCGCCGACGGATGAGGCTTTCAAGAAGCTTCCCCCTGGAACGGTCGAGAACCTCCTGAAGCCCGAGAACAAGGCACAGTTGGTGAAAATCCTGACCTATCACGTGGTGCCCGGGAAGGTCATGAGTTCGGCGCTTGCCGGCAAGAAGACCGACGCCAAGACAGTCGAGGGCGGTATGGTCATGGTCGATGCCACGTCGGGCGGCGTGAACGTCAATGGCGCCAAGGTCTTGTCCGCTGACGTGGCGGCCGACAATGGCGTGATCCATGTGATCGATACCGTCCTGATGCCGAAGTAACCTCACCCGCTGAGCAGTGACGCTCTGAGAGTAGCGCGGTTGTCAGCGTGGACGAGGATCCCCGGTAGACGTGGTGAAATACTCCTAGCGGCGATCGAGTCGCAACTCGGGCTATCTTGTGCAAATTTGTTGCGCGAGATTCGTCTATCACAGCAGCCTTCGACGAAGACGCCCTTCGGGGCGTCTTTTCTACTTGTAAAGCTCCCGCTCTACGAGCCGTGGCCTCTCATATGGCCGCCGGCGGCCCCGTTTAATGTTGCCGCGTCCTTCGGCACCGCAGTGTTCGACATCTGCTCGACCATCAGCTTCCTCAGGCGTCGCGCATCCGAAACCTCGGGGCCTCCGTGCAACATCTTCCGCTTATGCAACGTCGCGCTGCTGATCCCATACCGACGGCACGACTCCGTCTTTTCATCCCTGGATTCTTGCTCCCGCAAGACCTGGATTATCTGCTCTGCCGTGTATGGCGATCGCTTTTTCGTCCGTCTCCCACCGACGGACTTTCGTCACATCTGGATGACATTCAGGGGCTCATGTCATCGCGAAACCGCTGGCTGCTGTTCGCCCAAAGTCGTTAGGCGCCGGTTCGCGAACGACTCGCGTTCTTTCAGCAATTGCGGATGCAGTCTCCTGAAGACCTGCCGTCTGTAAATCCGTGAGGATCGGGTTCGCGCCGTCACATCCGATGCCCCGGCCACAACGTACTCTTTTCACTAGCATGGGAGGCGCGGGTTGGGCGACGATGGCAGAGCACGGCGCTCGGTGAGTGCATCGCCTGTCGACGGTGAAACCCAACCTTTTCATCGGGTGATCTGCTCTGCCGGACATCCGAGATAACAAGGCGATGAGCCTCATCTGCGCAGCGCAGAGGCGTTTATCGATGCCATTGCGAGTGAAAACCTCTAGGGGCGGTGGGAATCGATTACCCGGGTTCATATCATTGTGACGCCCCAGAATCCAAGGAGCCGCCATCGTGGCCAAGGCTATATCCAATTTCGCTCTGATCCTTGCCGCGCTTTGCATGCTTGGGGCGCTCGGATCTGTTTTCGTCGGAATGATCCGTGCCGGGCACGGCGGTGTCGACGGCCTACGGCGCGGCAACCAGATGATGTGGTGGCGCGTACGACTTCAGGTCCTCGCAGTCGGGCTGGCTGCAGTCTGGTACTTCCTGAAAGGCGCCTGAAAGCCGTTGTATGGCAGGAAGACTTGTATGGTGGCCGTGTTGATACCCGCGGCCAAACGGCGGGTCTTGAACCTCGCTGCTTTCGGCGACGATCACGACGCCGGGGTACGACTTGCCCCCGGTTCAAGACATTCGACCGCCGCCGATCTCATATTGTCGCAGGCTGATCCGACAAACGCCGCTTGTCGTAGTCCTGATATCGAACATTCATAGGGAGAGTAGCTATGTGGTCAATCTATCGCGCTGTGATGGACTCGAACGTAAACCCGCTGAGAAACCTGCCCGCCGCGCAGAGGTTCCAGGTGATGGCCATGCTGGGCACCATGTGGACCACCGTGTTCTGCGCTGGAGCTGGCGCCTGGCTGTGGTACGGCGAACTCATGGTTTTCCACCTTCTGGTCGCGTGTGGATTTCTTCTGACAGGCTTCACCTTCTCGAAAGCGCAGCAGCAGTCTCCAGCCACGTACCGCGATTACAAGGCCAACGATGGCACCGCGCGCTACGATGATGTCTGGGGTGGCTAACAGCTTCGCGAAGTCAACGCTGGATACCTTCCAATAGCTTGCCTTGAGGTTAGAAGAAACCTCGATACGGATCACCGGAGTTAATCATGGATGCCCTTAGCGTCGGCCAGTACACGCTGGTAGCAAACGCGTTCTCGTTTGGCATTGCCACCTTCGCGGCGGCCACTCTGTTCTTCTGGCTCGGCCGATCCCAAGTATCGCTTCAGTACAAAACCGCTGTGACGATCACCGGTCTCGTGACGTTCATCGCTCTTTACCACTATTGGCGAATTTTCAATAGTTGGGATGCCGCCTATGACGTCTCTAAGGGCGTTATCACAGCAACCGGCGTAGTCTTCAACCAATCCTACCGCTACGTCGATTGGCTGCTGACGGTTCCGCTGCTTCTCATCGAACTGATCTTGGTGATGCGGCTCTCGCAAACAGAAACGGTGTCGCGCTCGGTTAGCCTTGGCGGTGCCGCAGCTCTGATGATTGCGCTCGGCTACCCAGGCGAAGTGTCAGGCGGAATCGATAGCACGCGGCTTATTTGGGGCGCGCTGTCGATGATCCCGTTTGTGTACATTGTCTACACACTGTACACGAGTCTTGAGCAATCGATCTCTCGGCAATCATCCGAAGTCCGCGGCCTGATTCGACTTGCGCGGAACCTGACGGTGTTGTCGTGGTGCTTCTACCCGGTGGTCTATTTCGCCCCGTTTGTGCTTGCGCTGGGTGGCGGTACGGCGACGGCAGCCATTGAGGTCGGGTACACGATCGCGGACATCGTCGCGAAGGCAGTCTTTGGTGTCGTGATCTTTATGATCGCCATTAGAAAGTCTGAGCTGGACGGCGTTAAGGCGTGAATACCAGTCCCGGAGCGTTTTCGCCATGGGACCTACGTTCGGGCTGGAGCGAAGCGCAGCTTCTGGCAGCGCTTCGCTCCTTCTACTTGTTCGCGGCTCGTCGATTGATGGCGATAGTACGATCAAGCGTGTCAGAGACGCAGGGCGTCTCGCCGTCGCTTCGAATGAAACGGTGACGTTGCAACTTGATCTTCAGGCCGCAGCCGTGAGGCCTCTTGGCACCGGTGTCGCCGTCGACCGGAGCCTCGGTTGCATAGATGTCCGCCGGGTGCTCGACACGCGTCTACTCGACGCTGGGCGCGTGGCACTTTCGACGTTGTTGCAGTCGTTGTTGGAACGTGAACTCGCGCTCGACGGTCCGACAGACGCGGGCGTAGCCGAGGTCATGGGCGATATGCTCTGTGGCGCGAGGGGGTTCGACATTGCCCGTACCCGATCGCTGTCCGCGCAACGCGCTGGTTGAAATGGTCCGCTTTGCGCCAGCCCCGTTCAACCTAAACGCCCCGGCCGCAGGCGTCGATGGCCTGTTAGTCGAACGCGGCTGGGTCGGGGCATCGTGCGTGCGCGAAGAACACGCGATGCTGCCGCTGAACCAGCCCGATCCATCCTCGGACGAGTTGATAGCGGACGTTGTCCGTGCCGGAACGTCCGGACGCACATTGCGGGCGGACTCGGGCTACGGTGTCCTGCGATTGCCGGCCAGGGCCGACGGCTGCGCCGACGCTACCGTGCGCGAGTATGAGCCTCAGGGCCACCTGCGCGAGCCGTACCTGCGTCGATGGCTGGACGGGATTTTCCTGCGCGCGCCGGCCACGCAACCCGAACGCGTATTCGGCTACTTTCAGCGTCTCACCGAGGCGGGCCCCCCGATCAGACTGCTGCCATTCCTGTCAGACTTTGGTCGATGCCGCGATGTCGTCCAGGTGATGGCGGCGCTGCCGCCGGTGGCGTTCCTGCGCGCGGCCGCGATGCAGCTTGCCGCCGGGAGGGCTTCGTGAGTTTGGATACCTCAAGAGGTGGCGGGACGGAGACGCTCGTGTTCCTAGCCATCGCCGCACTCGCAGTAGTGCTCGTCATCACCGGGCCGACAGTCGACGATCACCGAATCGCCGTGCTGCTTGCTGCGGCGGTCGTGATTGGCGGGCTGCCGCACGGCGCGCTCGACCCATGGATCGCATGGCGCGCAGCGCTCTGGCGCACGTGGCGCGGCGCCGTGGTGTTCCATGTTGTGTATATCGCCGCCGCCGCGTCCGTCGTCGTCGGCTGGCTGGCAGCGCCCGCTGCCGGCCTTGCGTTGTTCCTCGCTGTGTCGGCCTGGCACTTCGCTGGCGACTGGCCCTTGCCCTCAGTCCTCCGCCCGTTGGTCGGAACCGCGCTACTAGCGTTTCCAGCGTGGCACTGGCCCGTAGAGGTCGAACACTTGCTCACCCTTCTTGGCGGCGAGGGCGGGAAGACGCTTGCTGGCGTACTCGGTGACGCCGGTCCCGCCCTTACTCTGGTGGCGCTGTTGGCTGCGGCCGGTCTCGCCATTCGCAAGGCCACGCTGGCAGCCCTCGAATTGACGACGCTGGCGACGCTGGGGACGCTTCTGCCACCACTTGCCTATTTCGTCGTTTACTTCTGCTTCCTGCATAGCCCAAGACACCTGCGGCAAGCCGCCGCCGGCGCCAACGCACATACTAGGCGCCGCTTGCTCGCCGTTATTGCCCTATACACGGCCCTCGCCTTGTTTTGCTTCGCGTCGGCCTCGCCGTGGTTGGCCGACATCGCCAGCCCGCGCTGGGACGACGACCTCGTGCGCATCGTCTTCATTGCGCTTGCGGCGCTGACCGTGCCGCACATGTGCGTTATGGCGCTGGCCGCCAGGCGGTCGGTTCGGCCTGCATGAGCCAGATCTCAGCATGCATGCTCCATTGGGGTAGACCATTCGTATCCAGATGGCGGAGAAGGGGCTGACCGCGGTGATCCGGGTGGCCTATATCCAGAACGTCTAGACCCGATCGGTCGACGAGCTTGCTAGGCCATCGGTACGAGCGGCATCTGCAAGAGCCAAGTATCGAAGCCTTGGGAGGAGATTGACGAGAGGGTAAACGCCTTACTCGACGGGCCGAGCGAGGCTGACTTGCCCTATCTGCGGATCGACGCGACCTACGTGAAGGTCAGCTGGGCCGGCCACATCATCTCGGTTGCCATCGGCGTTACCAGCAACGGCCGACGCAAAGTGCTCAGCATGGACACCGGCCCGTCAGCGAGGCCCCCGCTTTATCACCCTGGACTCATCGCGCCCATCAGCGATGATCCCATCATTGGGCTGTGGCCGTGGCCGCCTGAGCGATCCAGCCCCGGCCCGGCTCTGTCTTGCTGACCTTCTGGCAGCTAGTCTCGGGCTCGGGACACGATCCTGGCCTGTCGGGTGCTTCTGAGGTCGGAAAACTCACCTGATGCGCGGCCGGGACTCCGAGGTACCGTCAAAGGCGAAACACACTCAATCAGTCGACGTATGAGAAATAGGTAGAAGGTCAGGTCTGCCATCGTCATCGCCTCGACCCGCCTGGGCCGCGCGCGGCCTACTTGCTGTAAACCGCTGTTCGATACTAAGTCGTTTACGGCAGTATGGTCGCCAAGGGGGGCGATCCTTGCTGACTGGTGGCGGGACCGGCGCCCGGGCGCGGCGTGCGGGGGGGGGCTTTGCCGGCTTGGTCGCGGCGATCGGTAACGACAGCCTCGTTTCGGGCAGAGAACGCAAAAGTTTCCGCTTTGCGATGACTGTTTAGCTGCCTCGGTTATCGATTGGCAGAATCTTACAAGAAATGCTTCCGCCTCGCCAAGGTACCTCTTCTTCTCTGCAGCAGACCATTTCGAGAGCGTGCGGTAGGGCATCGCCATTCGCGGATTCATTTTCAGGCGATCCTCGTTGCGAATGAGAAATGCCCAGTAGAGGTAGTTGAATGGGCAGGCTCGTGGCCCTGTCTTGAGAGCAACGCTGTAAGAGCAGCCCGCACAGAAATCGGACATACGATTGATGTAGGCGCCTGAAGCCGCATAGGGTTTGGACGCCATTCGGCCTCCATCCGCAAAGACAGCCATACCCAACGTATTGGGCATCTCAACCCATTCGACAGCGTCGGCATATACGGCGAGGTACCAGCGTTCGATCTCGCGCGGCGCGATGCCCGCAAGCAGCGCGAAGTTTCCTGTGATCATCAGCCGCTGGATATGGTGCGAGTAGGCATACTTCCGGGTACTGGTGATCGCCTCGCGCAGGCACCGCATGTCGGTCTCGCCGGTCCAGTAGAAATCCGGTAGGGGCCTGTGGGCCTCCAAGGCATTGGAATCGGCGTAACCCGGCATCATCTCCCAGTAGATGCCACGAACATACTCCCGCCAGCCCAAGATCTGACGGACAAAACCTTCAACGGCATTGATCGGCGCACGACCCGCGCGCCAAGCCTTTTCGGCCGCAGCGCAGACTTCTCGCGGCGACAACAGGCCGAGGTTGAGAGCCGGCGCCAGCAGGGAATGATAAAGAAAAGGAGCACCCTCCTTCATTGCATCCTGGTAGTCGCCGAACCAAGGCAGTCCATTCACCAGGAAATCGTCCAAGGCCTTCAAGGCCTGGGAGCGGGTTACGGGCCAGTCGAATGTCTCGGCGTTGCCAATGTGCGCGCCAAAGCGATCAGCCACGAGTTCCGCGACCTGACGGGTTGTATGATCCGGAGCGTAGCGCCGCCGGGATGGCAGCGGCGTTCCGTCGGGCAGTCTCTTGCGGTTTTCCGTGTCGAAGTTCCACGCCCCGCCAGCCGGCTGATCACCGTCCATCAGGATGTCGTGCTCCCGACGCATCTCGCGGTAGAAATGCTCCATTCGCCAACTGCGACGGCCATCGGCCCAGGCGCGGAACCTCGCCCTGGTCGAGAAGAAACGACTATCCGTACGCAGCTCGACTGGCAGGCCGAAACGGTTTGACCAGCCCTCGGCCATGGCGAGCACTCGCCATTCGCCTGGCTCGGTCAGAACCAGGCGCTGGGGTCGATGTCGGGCCAGAGCGCGCCCGAGCTCCGAAGTGAGGGTACCGGTGTTGGCGCGATCGTCGAGCCGGACATAGTCGACGTTGATTCCCGACTGACGAAGTTCCTCGGCGAAGTGCCGCATGGCGCTCAGAAACAGAACGATTTTCTGCTGATGATGCGGAACGTAGCGGCACTCGTCTTCAACCTCGAGCATCAGTACAACGTCGTTCGCCCGATCGATACCGGTGAGAGCCGCTACACCAGTCGACAGCTGATCGCCAAGCACTAGGCGTAAAGTCTTCATAGCCGCTTCGCCGGCAGGGCGCTCCTCGCGGAGCGATATTCGCCGCCGCAGCGTTTAGAGCAGTACCTGACCTCGGCCCAGTTGCTCGCCCATTTTCTCCGCCACGCAAAGGGGCGACCACAAGCCGGGCAAAGCTTGGTTGGCAGATCGCTCTTGCGACGCATCTTGCCCATGGCTCACCAAGGTACCGACGTACCGCGCCAGTCGAAGAAACAGCCGCTATCTTCGACCTTCAGCGCGGCAATTACCCTCAGTAGGTGCTTCGCCGCATCGTTGGGGCTTTGGGGCGATTTCCCTTGACCCACGAACGGAGCGGAGAGTCGCGTCGCGACAGTCCCCGGATGAAGAGCCACGCAAATGGCCTCCGGATGCTTGCGTGCAAACTCGATCGCGGCGGTGCGTATCAACTGGTTCAATGCGGCCTTGGAAGCGCGGTAGCCGTACCAGCCACCTAGCCTGTTGTCGCCGATACTGCCGACCCGCGCCGAAAGGGTGGCGAACACAGCGCGACCCTGCCGAGGCATCAAGGGGAGAAAGTGCTTCATCAACAAAGCAGGACCGATGGCATTGACCGCGAACAATCGGGAAAGAAAAGCGGGATCAAGGTCGCGTAGGCTCCTCTCAGGGCGCCGGCCCGCATCATGGAGAATGCCAGCTGCGTTGATGACAAGCCGTACGTCGCCTCTTGGAAGCCGGCTGGCCACCCGAGCGATGCTTGCTTCGTCGCAGAGGTCGATCTCCGGCCGGCTGAGCCCGACAACGTCACCAAAGTCACCCGCATCTCTCAGCGACTCACACAATGCACTTCCGATTCCTCCGCTTGCGCCGACGATGATCGCGACGTTGTTTGACATCAGAATAGGACTCCCATCAGCAATGCGGCGATAGCGCCAACCGACAGCGGCAATCGCAGGGCGCCGTACCAATCCGGTGCCATTGGAAGTCGGAGGTCTGCCAGCAGGAGCGCGGAGAATCCGAAGGCCAGCAGCAAAAGCCCCGTTGAACCCGACACCAACAGGGCGATCCAACCAAGAAGGGATGGCAGAACGCTGATCAGGAGCGGCGAGAACAGGTCGGCGTGACCGGCCTTGACGATTGCCAGGCCCCAGCGGATGCCACCCAAGAACGACAGAATCACCGCCCCATAGGCCAGCAGCGCCTGTAGTGCCACACTGTGCAGCTGTAGGGCCGGGATGAGGCCTGCGACTACGGTCGCCCCGAAGGGAATCAACCCCAATAACCCGAGCCATTGAGCCGCAACGGGTGTACTTCGAAACCCATGCAGCATGTCATCGACCAGGTATCTCATGGGCGACGCGCGCGAAACATCGCTTTGGCGCCTTGCGCGAGTACGAAGGCGCGGACAAGGGTCGGACGCAACAGGAGGAAGAGCCGGTAGCAAGATTCGAGCACGCGACTGACCGCAGGCAGGCTCGCGAGCCTTCCAGCGTATCGCCAGCCCGGTACCTTCTTCCAGACCTCCGCAAATGCTGCGGCCCCTGAAAGCAATTTGCCGTCATCCGCCACGACATGGAACCGCGATAGCGCCTTGTCGCGGTCCAGGCCGGGCGGAACTGGTGCGCCTGGTACGGAAACATCGACCAAGCACAGCGCCTGGCCCTTGTCGCGCCGTCGGTAATAGTTGATTTCGGCCCTACACAGAGGACAGGAGCCGTCGAAGAAAACCACGGTCTTGGGGTCGGACTCTTTCACTTGCGCCACCACTCAAGACGTCAGAAGCGCACGATGACCGGAGCCCGACGCAAGAACTCCGTTGCTGCCACTTGCTTGACGAGGAAATCGGCTACGTCAGCGCGCGAGATGAAGCCGTTACGCCATTGCGCGGGCTCCACCAGAACTTTGTAGCGATAGGATGCCGGACCCGGCACGAGAACGCCCGGGCGGACAATCGTCCAATCGAGCGTACTGTCTTTGATCAGCTGCTCCTGAACGTCCTTATCGTCATAGGCGCGGCCGAGGAAAAGGCGAAATGGAACACGTTGAGCGCAGTTGATCGCGGCGCGACTGTCTCCAGCACCAAACCCGGTCACCGAAATCAGTCGCCGCACCGCCCGCCTTTCCATTGCCGGGACAAGAATGCGGGAGGCATTGGAAAACAGGGTGACAGGTGAGATGAGGTCACGCGACGCCACGCCCAATGCCTGAATCACCACGTCGATGCCTTCGAGGGCGCCGTCTATGTCATCAGGGTTGAGCGCGTCGCCACGGCGTGTTTCCAGGCCGGGATGAGCAACGCTCAGTCGGCCGCCCGAACGAGAGAAAGCTCGCACACGGTGGCCAGCTTTCAGGGCCACCCCTACGGTTTCCAGTCCGATGCCCTTGCTGGCTCCGATGACCAAGACATTCGCCACGTCTCTCCTCCTCCCAACCCCGGTCAGACCCGAGGTTGGGCAGTTTCTCTATCTCCTACGACCCAAGTCAGTTTCCGGTTCACTGTCCCTCTCTCATGGGCAACTCGACCGGTCATGCCGGCAAGGCGGACCGCTCACAACGCACGGCCGACTTCCGGTCTCACCATCCACCACGAGAGCAGCAACTGTGCCGCATTCATGAGCCCAACCTGCGGCTTCGTCGCAGGGTGACTCACCTCTCGGGAGGCGGGTGCCGACTGTCGAGAGGCTGATCCTGAATGTCGATTTGGTCGCAGTTTATCGTGCCATTGCGGCCAACCTGATACGCTGCGCCGGCCATTGACGTCCCAGCATCGCGAGGACGCCAATTCATCGTCGCGACGCAAGATTCCTACCCACAGAACGCTTCAGCCAAAGCAAACAGCGCGACCGGCTCGACCGGCGCGTAGACTTGATGGGGCAGCAAGCAGCAAGCCAGCTGTCGGCGCGGCTCTCCATCGGAGGACGGCATCGCCAGCTCAATCGGCCCAGCGATCCGATCATCGTCCAGATGGAGAGTGCCGACGCGACCGCGGATGGTTCTCTAACGGCCAGCCGAAACGCCACCGACTGGGTGACGTCCGGCGTGTGGAGATTTCGGAGATCCGGCGGTCCCGGAAGGCTACGCCAAATGCTTGGCGAAGAACTCCAGCGTGCGGCCGTAGGCGAGCTTCGAGGCGACGGCGTCGTAGCTCGCGCGCTCGTCGCAGTGGAAGCCGTGATCGGCCGAGTAGTCGTAGACGATGACGCCGGGATGCGCCTGGCGCACCTCGTTGACGTGCGTCATCGGGATGTGCGCGTCCTTATCGCCGAAATGCAGCATGGTCGGGCATTTCGGCTTCTCGGCGCGCGCGCCGTGCACGCCGCCGCCGTAATAGCCGACCGCCGCGTCCATCTTTAGCCGGCAGGCGCTCAGCCAGGTGATCGTGCCACCCCAGCAGAAGCCGGTAACGCCAACCTTCTTCGCGCCCATGCCCTTCAGCACGTCGACGCCCGCCTGCACGTCAGCCAGCGCCTTGTCGAAGCCCAGCGCGGTGACATGCTTGATGCCCTGCTGGATGGTTTCGGGCGTGTAGCCGAGCTCAATCTTCGGGCCGAGGCGATCGAAGAACTGCGGCGCCAGCGCGACATAGCCGTCGGCGGCGAGACGGTCGACGACGTTGCGGATGTGCTTGTTGACGCCGAAGATCTCCATCACGACGATGACATGGCCCTTCGGCGCGCCCGAGGGTTTGGCCAGATAGCCGCCGACCGCCGCGCCGTCCGCCGGCTTGAGCGCAATCGCTTCACCCATGAAAATCCCTCCTCGTTCGTATGGCGAGCCGACAGTAGAGCGCCGCCGGGCCACGGCACAATTATCTTGTCCCGCATGGCGGACCACCGCTTGCCGCTGGGGTGGGGCACGGTTTCCTGAGACAGCGCACTGCGCTACCGATCGTAAAGACGGAGGTAGAGCATGGACGGAAATAATGGGCTGGAACCGGGTGTGACGGAGGCCAC
>VGHA01000116.1 GCA_016868375.1 Betaproteobacteria bacterium
CCTCGCACACCTCAACGAGGCGCAGCTGGCCGCGGTCACGCTTCCCGCCAGTCACGCGCTGATTCTCGCGGGAGCCGGCAGCGGCAAAACCCTTGTGCTGACGACCCGAATCGCCTGGTTGATCGCCAACGGTCAGGTCAGCCCGCAGTCGGTGCTTGCGGTAACGTTCACCAACAAGGCCGCCCGCGAAATGATGGCCCGGCTGTCGGCGATGCTGCCGATCAATCCCCGTGGCATGTGGATTGGTACGTTTCACGGGCTCTGCAACCGGATGCTGCGCACGCATGCGCGCGACGCGGGTCTGTCGCCCACGTTTCAGATCCTGGATTCGTCGGACCAGCTGTCGGCCATCAAGCGGCTGCTTCGCGCGTCAGGCGTAGACGACGAAAAGTATCCGCCCAAGAACCTGCAGTACTTCATCAACCAGTCAAAAGAGGCGGGGCTGCGAGCCTCGGCGGTTGAAGTGTTCGATGACTACAACCGCCGGTTCGTTGAGCTTTATGCGGCCTACGACGACCAGTGCCAGCGTGAAGGGGTGGTGGACTTTGCCGAGCTGCTGCTTCGCAGCTATGAGCTGCTCGACCGCAACCAGCTGCTTCGCGAGCACTACCAACGGCGTTTTCGCCACATTCTGGTCGATGAATTCCAGGACACCAACGTCCTTCAGTACCGCTGGCTGAAACTTCTCGCGGCCCCTGACAGCTCGGTGTTTGCGGTCGGTGACGATGACCAGAGCATCTATGCGTTTCGGGGTGCCAATGTCGCCAACATGTCGTCGTTTGAACGCGAGTTTCGCGTCTCGAACCTGATCAAGCTCGAGCAGAACTACCGCTCGCACGGCAACATTCTTGATTGCGCCAACGCGCTGATCGAGAACAACACCCGCCGACTCGGCAAGAACCTCTGGACCGAGGCCGGTGAGGGTGAGCCGGTTCGCGTGCACGAGGCCTTCAGCGACACGCTCGAGGCGCAGTGGCTGGTCGATGAAATCCGTCAGCTCAATCGTGATGGGCTCGATCGCTGCGAAGTCGCGCTTCTGTACCGCTCGAACGCGCAGTCCAGGGTGCTCGAGCATGCGCTGTTTTCTGCGGGAATTCCGTATCGCGTCTACGGTGGGTTGCGATTTTTTGAGCGTGCCGAAATCCGGCATGCCATGGCATACCTGCGTCTCATTGATAACCCGGACGACGATGGCGCGTTTCTCCGGGTGGTCAATTTTCCAGCGCGTGGCATTGGCACGCGTTCCATTGAAGTGCTCCAGGATGCGGCGCGTCGCGAGTCGGTCAGTCTTGCTCGCGCGGCCGCCTCGCTCAGTGGCGCTGCCGCAGCGAAAATCGCGGGATTCATGTCGCTGGTAGAGCGGCTGCGGCAGGAAACCGCGCGCATGCCGCTCGCAGATCTGGTTGAGCATGTGATTGACCGCAGCGGCCTGATTGCGCACTACGCCACCGAAAAGGAAGGCCAGGAGCGCACGGAGAATCTGCGCGAGCTGGTCAATGCAGCGGCGGCGTTTGTCGCGGAAGAGCGGTTTGCGGCAGACCTGCCTGCCAGCGCGGGTGTCTCGGCGTCTCTGGCAGTGTCGCCTGAGGCGGGTTCGGCTTCAACCGATCTGCAGGCAGCCGTTCCCCTGCAGGCGCCGCCGCTGCTGGCGTCAGGCGATCTGCCAGTTGACCCGCTTGCCGAGCTGCAGTTAACGCCGCTGGCGGCCTTTCTCGCACATGCATCCCTTGAGGCTGGCGACAGTCAGGCTGGCGAGGGCCAGGACGCGGTGCAGCTGATGACGGTGCATGCAGCCAAGGGCCTGGAGTTCTCGGCGGTATTCATCACGGGTCTCGAAGAGGGCCTGTTTCCGCATGAGAACTCCGTGACCGAGATCGATGGCCTGGAGGAAGAACGACGCCTGATGTATGTGGCGATCACGCGGGCACGCAACCGTCTCTATCTGTCGCTCGCTCAGACCCGCATGCTGCATGGCCAGACGCGCTACAACCTGCGCTCACGGTTTCTTGAAGAGCTGCCCGAGCGTGCGGTCAAGTGGCTGACGCCCCGTGTTCAAAATTCAGGTACTGCTTATCGCGAGGGCTGGGGGGGCGCCTGGGAAGGCGTTGGCCAGTCCTCAGGCGGTAGCTGGAATGATCGCCGGGGCGCGGGGGGCCGCGCCGCCGCCGATCGCGGCAGCTGGCGTGATTCCCGGCAGCTGTCCAACGGTCCACGAGCCATCGACCGCGATACGGACGTCGGCCGTGCCGATTCGACCGCTATCCAGGCGGCCGCCCGCTTCGATCGGGGGGTGCCGTGGCGTATTGGTCAAACGGTGTCGCATGCCCGCTTCGGCGAAGGGGTGATCGTGGGCATTGAAGGCCAGGGACAGGACGCCCGGGTTCAGATCAATTTCGGTCGTGCCGGCGTGAAATGGCTGGCTCTTTCGGTCGCGCGCCTGGAGCCGGTGAACTGACGATATTCGGCACGACGGTCGTCACGCGCTAAGCTTTCGGCGTTGTTCCTTGAAGCCTTCCGGAGAGTCTCCCATGCCCACTTCAATTGGTGAACGCGTGAGCCGCGGCGAACTGACCCGGCGCGATGTGCTCTGGCTGATCGGTATCGTCAGTGCGCCGGTGGCGCTACCCGCGTTGAGCGGATGCGCCGCACACCCGGTAACCGGCGAACGCGTGCTGGTCGGCCTGTCAGAGCAGGATGAAATCGATATCGATCGCAAACAGTCGCCGCATCAGTTTTCTAGCGATTACGGCGCGGTTCAGGACGCTTCGCTCAACCAGTATCTCGGTGAGATGAACAACCGGATCGCCTCCCGCTCGCACCGCCCAAAGCTGCCCTACTCCTGCCGTGCGCTCAATGCCAACTATGTAAATGCCTATACGTTTCCGGCGGGCAGCATTGGCATCACCCGCGGCATTCTGCTCGAGATGGACAATGAAGCGCAGCTCGCCGGTCTGCTGGGCCATGAGCTGGGGCATGTGAATGCCCGTCATGGTGCGCAACGCGTCGGCCAGTCGATGGTGGCGGGCGCGGTGCTGACCGGAATCGCAATCGCTGCCTCGGCGTCCGATCGCACGAGCGATTGGGCGCCCCTGATTGCGCTGGGCGGCCAGATCGGTGCCAGCGCGCTGCTCGCGTCCTACTCGCGCGATAACGAACGAGAGGCCGATTCGCTTGGCATGGCCTATATGACGCAGGTGGGCTATCCCGCCAGCGGCATGTCGGAGCTGATGGGCGTGCTCACGCGTCAATCGCGCGAGAAGCCGGGGCTTCTAGACACCATGTTCAGCTCGCATCCCATGTCCGACGAGCGGCTTGCCAACATGCGGCGCGAGGCGGCCAGCCGCTACGGTGCCACCGAGTCGGCATCGGTTCAGCGCGAGCGCTATATGGATCGGACCGCAAAACTACGCCAGCTTCGTCCCGCGATCGTCGATCAGCAGCAGGGCGAACAGGCCATGGCGCGAAAGCGCCTGCCCGATGCCCAGCAGGCGCTCACCTCGTCACTGAAAACCGCGCCCGACGACTACACAGGCCTGTGTCTGATGGCCAAGTGCCAGATCGCGCAAAACCGCCGTTCGGAAGCGCAGGCCTATCTCGCGCAGGCTCGCCGCGTCTATCCCAGCGAGGGCCAGGCGATGCAGCTGGCGGGCATCAATCTGCTTGCTCAGAAGCGCTTTTCTGAATCGCAGCAGGAATTGAGCCGCTACGCTCAGGTGCTGCCCGGTGATCCCGATACGGATTTTCTGCTGGCACTTACCCATGAGGGGCTGCAGAACCGGCAGGCTGCCGCGCAGGCCTATCGTCGTTACCTCACCGCCGTTCCGCAGGGGGATGCGGCACGTCACGCCAGCACGCGACTGAAGAGCTGGGGCATGCTGCGGTGAGCCGGTTGCCGGCCGCCCGCGACCCGCGCGAGGCCCAGGCCGAAGTGGTGCGAATCGAATCATCGGCGACCCGAATCGAGACGCCGTGCGGCGACGGGCGCCTGGTCTGGCATCTGTGGGGTGGCGGCTCACCATTGATGCTGTTGCACGGTGGCTCGGGCAGCTGGACCCACTGGATCCGCAACATAGAGTGCCTCGCGGCCGCTGGCTATCAGGTGATCGTGCCCGACCTGCCAGGGTCGGGCGACTCCGCCATGCCGCCCGATGGCGAGGATGCCGATGCCATTCCGCATTGGCTCGATGTTGGTCTTCAGCGTCTTCCGATCGCGCCCCAGGCGCTGCAGGTCGTTGCCTTCTCCTTCGGTACCGTGGTCGCGGTGCTGCTGGCGCGTGATTGGCCGCAACGGCTGTCCCGTCTGATACTCACCGGGCCACCGGTGTTGCGCGACAACCCGCCGCCCTTTCGTGGTTTGCGCGCCTGGCGTGAGTCGCCGGAAGGCCCGGCACGCGATGCGATTCATCGGCATAACCTGCTCGCTTTCATGCTGGCCGATCCGCGGGCCGCTGATGCGCTGGCGGTGCAAACGCATGGCCGCAACGTTGAACGCGATCGAATGACGAAACGCCGGCTTGCGCGAACCTCGCTGGTCCACGATACGATCCGTCAGCTTCGTGTGCCGCTGCATCTGATCGCGGGCAGCCTCGATTTTTTGTATCAGGACAAATGGCCGCAGTTTCACGCCTCGCTCGAGGGCGTGGCCGCGCTCTGCTCCTGCACGCTGATCGAGGGGGCCGGGCACTGGGTGTCGTACGAAGCCGCAGAACGCTATAACGCCTCGGTGCTCGGCCTGCTGAAGGACTGAACGCATGCTCCGCTTTGATCCCAACCTGCGCTGGCTGTTTACTGAACTGCCGATGATTGACCGCTATGCCGCCGCTGCCGCAGCGGGATTTCGTGGCGTTGAGTCAGCGTTTCCCTACGACATTCCGGCCCGCGAGCTCGCAAGTCGACTGACCGACCTGAACCTGACGCTGGTGCAGGTGTTGTCGCCGTTTGATTGGGCGGCAGGCGAGCGCGGGCTGGCTGCGCTACCCGGCCGCGAAGCCGATTTTCGTGACAGCATCGAGCGCGCGCTGGCCTACTCAGTGGAAGTGGGGCGGCCCAACGTGCATGTGATGCCAGGCAACATCACTCCGAACCTCGACCGCGCCGACTGCATGGCGCGCTTCATCCGTCATCTCGACTGGGCCGCTGAGCGCGCCGCGCAGGCTGGCATCACCCTGATTCTCGAGCCCTGCGCGAAGGCTCGATTCCCCGAGTTTTTGTACCACCGGATCGAAGAGGGGGTCGAGGTCATCCGCAAGCTTGGGCGCGACAACATCAAGCTCTGCTTTGACACTTTCCATGTGCAAACTGAGCAGGGCTCAATCGCCGAGCGAATGCGCGAGGCCTGGCCCACTATCGGACACCTTCAGGTGGGCGATGTGCCGGGGCGCCATGAGCCGGGCACGGGCGAAATTCGCTTTCCGTTCCTATTCGATCTGATCGAAGAGCTGGGCTGGGACGGATGGATAGGCTGCGAGTATGCGCCCTCAGGCCCCACCACCGAGACCCTGGGCTGGGCGCGCGGTTACGGCATCGGGGGCTGATCGTCGGGCGCCACCGGTCGCGGATTGCGATCGACCGCATCGCGATAGGTGGCCCAGAAGGAGCAGTAAACCGCTGAGATGCCGACCAGCCACAACGGCATCATCACGATCGACCAAAGCAGGGGTGATCCCGCAAGCAGTCCCTGCAGCAGTCGCAGCACGATGGAGGCCGCGACAGCGAAGGCGACCCAGCCGAGCGCATAGGTCATGAATGCCCAGCGGTTTCGCAGAATCGCCGCAATGCTGAAGAACATCGACTTGAGCAGTGGCACGCGGTCCCAGGCGATGAACATCGGCGCATACCAGGTAGCAAGCTGGATCGGCAGATAGATCAGCATGAACACCAGCAGCGCCCACGCGAGCGAAGCATCATTGAGTTTTGGATCGCTGGGGTCGAGTCGACCGGTGGCCATCTGCACCAGCGCGTCGCCGCCTGCCATGGCCGAAGCGGCAAGCGCCAGTACCGTTGCCACCGCGTTGATTGCGCCCAGCCCCAGCAGCGGCTTCCAGGCGCGCCCGCGGTCTTCGCGAAAGCCGGCAAAGAGCGTGAGGGGTGAGGGGTTCTGACCGGCCTCTGCGGTGCGCACTGCCTGCATCATGCCGACCATGAGCGCGGGCGTGAGGATCAGCGGTCCGAGCGAGCCGATGATCGGAACGATCATTGACACGCCCATCAGCGCAAGATTCAGAAATGAAATGGCAACCAGGGCGACCGGCTGGCGGCGTAGCAGTCGGAAACCGTCGAGGACCCAGCGAAAACCGGTTCGCGCGGGAAGTCTTGCAATCTGCATGGTGATTGATTCAGTCGGGAAAGCCGGCGGGGAACCCCGCTATTGTCGGTCAAGCGGAACCGCACGCTCGCGACGCGACCGTAATAATCGCTCGAAATGCGCAGGATCCTTGGGTTGCACCACCTCAGCTGGGCGCGGGCAGTGCAGGTCGTGGAGGCGTGATAACCAGAAGCGAAGCGCCGCTGCGCGCAGCATCAGCGGCCATGCCTGATGCTCAATCGGCAGGGGCTCCCGCTCGCGTCGGTAGGCCGCCAGCAACGCTGCCAGCCGGTTTGGATGGAATTCGCCGCCGGGCTCTTCGATGCACCAGTCGTTGACGCTGACCGCCAGATCATAGAGCCAGGTGTCACGCCCGGCGAAGTAAAAATCGATCACGCCCGACACTCGGGGGGCGTCGCCCGCGGCGCCCGGACGGTCAAACAGCACGTTGTCGCGAAACAGATCGGCGTGGACGGCGCCTTGGGGCAATTGAGCAAAGCCCGGACTGGCCGCGAAGACGCGCTGTGCCGTAAGTTCCTGGTCAAGCAGTTCAGATTGGTTTTGGGTCAGAAACGGTCGGACCTGCGGCGCGATGGCTTCCCACCACGGGCGGCCCCGCGGGTTATCCGGCAGGGCGGTGAAGTCGGCGGCGGCGCGATGCATCCTGGCAAGCAGTGCGCCCAGTTCCGCGCAGTGCTGCGGGGCCGGCGTGTCCACCGCTGCGCCCGACAAGCGCGTGACCCATGCGCAAGGTTTGCCGTGCAGCCGGGCGTGCAGGGCGCCTGTTCGATCGGCGATCGGGTCCGGGCACGGGATGCCGCGTGCGGCCAGATGCCGCATCAGCCCCAGATAGGCGGGCAGATGCGCCTCGGACAGCCGCTCGAAAATCGTGAGAACAAAGCGGCCGCGGGTAGTATCGACAAAAAAATTGCTGTTCTCGATGCCAGCGCTGATTCCCTGCAGCGAGATGAGTTCGCCGAGCGGATACGCGGTGAGCAGCGCCCTGACCTCGCGCTCGGTGACGGGGGTGTAAACGGCCATCGGTTAGCGTTCTTGTCGGAAGCGGGCGGGTAAAAGAATGAACTCTGACATAATCGGAGCGATGGCTGATGGTTCGTTGCTGCTGGTCGACGGTTCAAGTTATCTGTACCGCGCATTCCACGCGCTACCCGACTTGCGCAACCGGGAGGGAGAGCCTACCGGTGCAATTTACGGCATGGTTGCCATGCTGCGGCGCCTGCGCTCCGATGCCAGATTGAACCTTGGTGCGTCGCATGGCGCGGTCATCTTCGATGCGCCAGGCCCCACGTTTCGCGACGAACTCTATCCGCAGTACAAGGCGCAGCGCAGCGCCATGCCTGAAGATCTGGCCCGCCAGATTCCAATGATCCACCAGTTGGTCCGGGCGATGGGCTGGCCCCTGCTGATGATCGAGGGTATTGAGGCCGACGACGTGATCGGCACCCTGGCGCGCCAGGCGCATGACGAGCAGCGACTGACCGTGGTGTCCACCGGTGACAAGGACATGGCGCAGCTGGTGAGCGAACATGTTCGCCTGGTGAACACCATGAGCCGCGATGGCGGCGGTGCCGAGTGGCTCGATCGTGAGGCGGTAGTGGCCAAGTTTGGCGTTCCGCCCGAACGCATCGTCGACTGGCTGACCCTGGTGGGCGATGCGGTGGACAACGTTCCCGGCGTCGACAAGGTGGGCGCCAAAACCGCGGTCAAACTGCTCACCGAGTTTGGGTCGCTTGACGCGCTGATCGCGCGCGCCGCCGAGGTGCGGGGCGCGGTGGGCGACAATCTGCGGCGGGCACTTGACTGGCTTCCCACCGCGCGCACGCTGGTCACGATCCGAACCGACTGCCCACTGGAGCCCATGGTTGGGACGATCGGCGAGTCGCTTGCGCTTCATCCCGAGGACGATTCGCGGCTGCTCGAGTTGTTTTCGCAGTGCGGGTTCCGGACCTGGCTGCGCGAGCTTGAAGCAAGGCTGGGTGTCAGCGTGCCAGGCGCCGGCAGCGGGTCTCAGGCCGTCGGAATTGGCGCCGCGGCGTCGCCGGCCTCGTCAGCGTCGAACCCGCATGAGCAGCGCGCGCTCACGCCCTGGATGCCGCCAACGCCCATCCCCGACGATCCTGCCGCGCGCCGCTACGAAACGGTGCTCGACGAGGCGGCTCTGGATCGGTGGCTGTCAATCATCGGGGCGGCAGAGCTGGTGGCCTTCGATACCGAAACCACCTCGCTTGATCCCATGGCCGCCGAGCTAGTCGGGTTCTCTTTTTCGGTAGAGCCTGGTGAGGGCTGCTACATACCGGTGGGTCATCGTTACACCGGCGCGCCTGACCAGCTGCCGCTTGCGCTGGTGCTGGGCAAGCTTCGTCCATGGCTCGAGGATGCCTCGCGCGCCAAGGTGGGCCAGAACCTCAAGTACGACACGCATGTGCTCGAAAATCATGGCGTGCACCTGGCGGGCATCGCGCACGACACACTTCTGCAAAGCTATGTGCTTGAGGCGCACCGCAACCACGACATGGATTCGCTGGCCTCGCGTCACCTGAATCGCCGCACGATTCGCTATGAGGATGTGGCGGGCAAGGGGGCTGCGCAGATCGGCTTCGAGCAGGTGCCGATCGAGCAGGCGACACACTATTCAGCCGAAGATGCCGAAGTGACCCTGCATCTGCATCGCACGCTCTATCCGCGGGTGGCCGCTGAGCCGGCGCTTGAGCATATCTATCGCGACATCGAAGTGCCCGTGTCGCGTGTGCTGCAGCGAATGGAGCGGCGCGGCGTGCTGATCGACTCGCAGGCGCTGGCACGCCAGTCCGACGAACTAGGCCGCAAGCTGCTCGAACTGGAAACCCGGGTACACGAGGCGGCAGGCCAGCCCTTCAACCTGGGATCGCCCAAACAGCTCGGCGAGATCCTGTTCGAAAAGCAGGGGCTGCCGGTGCTGAAAAAAACCGCCAGCGGCGCCCCCTCCACCGACGAAGACGTGCTGACCCGGCTGGCCGAAGACTATCCGCTGCCGCGGCTGCTGCTCGACTGGCGCGGACTTGCCAAGCTGAAAAGCACGTATGCGGACAAACTGCCTCGAATGGTCAATCCGCGAACCGGGCGGGTGCACACCAGCTATTCGCAGGCGGTGGCCGTCACCGGGCGACTTTCATCGAGCGATCCGAATCTGCAGAACATACCCATCCGAACGCCTGAAGGGCGGCGCATTCGCGAGGCGTTCATTGCGCCGCCCGGCTGTCGCATCATGTCGGCTGATTATTCGCAGATTGAGCTTCGCATCATGGCTCACCTGTCTGACGACCAGAGCCTGTTGAGGGCGTTTGCCGAGGGTATCGATGTGCACCGTGCCACCGCCTCGGAAATTTTCGGTATTCCCGCGGCCGAAGTCTCGAGTGAGCAGCGCCGCTATGCCAAGGTCATCAACTTTGGCCTGATCTATGGAATGAGTGCTTTCGGGCTTGCTTCCAACCTGGGCATCGATCGCGATGCCGCGCGGCATTACATCGAGCGCTATTTCGCCCGCTATCCAGGCGTCAAACGCTTCATGGACGAGACACGAATCCGCGCGCGAGAGCAGGGTTATGTGGAAACCGTCTTCGGTCGGCGGCTGTGGCTTGCCGAGATCGCGAGCCCCAGTGGTCCGCGTCGGGCGGCTGCCGAGCGCGCGGCCATCAATGCGCCAATGCAGGGCACTGCGGCTGATCTGATCAAGCTGTCGATGATCGAGGTGGAGCGCTGGCTGTCCGAATCCGGCTGTCGCGCGAAGCTGATCATGCAGGTGCACGACGAACTGGTGCTCGAGGTGCCTGATGCTGAGGTCGAGTCCGTGCGCGAGACGCTGGGCCGACTGATGACCGGGGTGGCGCAGCTGAAGGTGCCGCTCGAGGTCGAGACCGGTGTGGGCGACAACTGGGATCAGGCACACTGAAACTCTGCCCCATCGTTTTGGGCTGATTTCCGTTTCCTCTCATCCCTCTGTTTATCCAATAAGGACCTTACGGTGAATGCCAACGACAAGATGATCCGCGCGATGCGCGACGAACTTGAGTCACTTCGCCCGGCAGCCGGTGCCACGGGACGGCGTGGTTTTGTGGTGACCGCGCTGGGCAGCGGCTTTGCGGCAGCGGTGGTGCCCACCGGTTCGCTGGTCGCGCAGACGGTCAAGACCGATACGGCGGGCCTGACCGCCGGCGAGGTGAAGATTCCTGCAGCGGGTGGCGACATGCCTGCGTATCGCGCGATGCCCGCCACCGGTACGGGGCATCCCGTGCTGCTGGTGGTCCAGGAGATTTTCGGCGTCCACGAGCACATCAAGGATGTCTGCCGGCGGTTTGCGAAGCTGGGTTACCTGGCCATTGCGCCCGAGCTCTTCGCGCGTCAGGGCGATCCGTCGCAGTACACGAGCGTGCCCGAGCTGTTCAAGAATGTGGTCTCAAAAGTACCCGATGCGCAGGTCATCGCCGACCTCGACGCAACCGTGACCTGGGCCGGCTCCCAGGGTGGCAACCTTGACCGACTGGGCATCACCGGATTCTGCTGGGGCGGCCGGATCACCTGGCTCTACAGCGCGCATTCGAAGCGGGTCAAAGCGGGCGTTGCCTGGTACGGACGCCTGACGGGCGACACCTCACCCATGACGTCGCAGCATCCCTATGACATTGCCGCCAACCTCAATGGCCCGGTACTGGGCCTGTACGGTGGCGTCGATACCGGTATTCCGGTGGCAACAGTCGATGAAATGAAGAAGCGCCTGGCGGCGGGCGGGCCCGCGTCAAGGGCGTCCGAGTTTGTCGTGTATCCCGACGCCGGGCACGCGTTTCATGCCGACTATCGGCCAAGCTATCAGAAGGCGGCAGCCGATGACGGCTGGCGGCGTTGCCAGGCCTGGTTCAAAAAGCATGGCGTCTGACCCGGTCTTCCGGCTGAGCGTTTTAGCGCTGATCGGGAGCCTGCGGTGAGCCTCGAACTGCTTCACATTCTGCTTGCCACCCTTGCCGCCGGCGCGCTCAGCGTCGCGGCGGCGGCAGCGTTGTCGCTCACGCTCCTGTCGCGAATCGTGCCGCGCCTGGTCAGTCTCTCGGCGGGTCTGCTGCTTGGTACTGCGGTGCTGCATCTGCTGCCGGAGGCGGTTGAATCAGGCGCTGACCTGCACGCGCTTTCGTGGACACTGTTGTGCGGACTGGTGGGCTTTTTTCTGCTGGAGAAACTCGCGATTCTGCGGCACAGCCATCATCACGAAGGTGATGGGCATGAACACCATGCCGGGCATGACCAGGCCGAGGCAGGCCCAGGCGGCATGCTGATCCTGGTGGGGGACGCGATCCACAACTTCGCTGATGGCGCCATGATCGCGGCGGCGTTTCTCATTGACATCAAGCTCGGCTGGCTCACCGCGCTTGCCATCGCAGCCCATGAAATCCCGCAGGAAATCGGTGACTTCATCGTGCTGATGAATGCCGGTTACACGCGAAAACGCGCGCTGGCCTTCAATCTGCTGTCTTCACTGGCCGGCGTGGCGGGCGGGCTGCTTGGCTACTTCGCCTTCGCCAAAAGCAGCGGCCTGCTACCGTTTGTTCTGATGGTGTCGGCTGCCAGCTTCATCTACATCGCGCTGGCCGATCTGGTGCCCGACCTGCATCGGCAGAGCCGCGTGCATCAGCGCGATTCCGTGGTGCAGCTGGCGCTGATGTTCACCGGGATCGTGATTGTCGCGGTGCTCACGTCCGGGGCGCACGCGCACTGAGGCGTGCGGGTCAGCCGGGTTCGTTGCCTTTGGCAAGCGGGTGGGCCGGGTTGGCGCACCACTCGCTCCATGAGCCCGGATACAGGCTTGCGCCGGTCAGCCCGGCGTGGTGCATGGCAAGCAGGTTGTGGCAGGCGCTGACGCCTGACCCACAGCTGTGCACGACCGATGCCGGATCTCGACCCGCCAGCAGCGCGGCGAACTCTGCGCGCAGCACTTCGGCCGGCTTGAAGCGGCCATCGGGGCGCAGATTCATCTGCAGGGGCCGGTTGAGCGCGCCGGGAATATGGCCTCCCACCGGGTCTAGCGGTTCGCTGTCGCCGCGCCAGCGCTCAGGCGCGCGCGCATCAATGATGAGGCGCTCGCGCTTGGGTTGATCGGCAAGCAGCTGCGAGGCTGTGACAAATGAGGCGACGGCAGGCCTGGCCGACAAGGTTCCGCGCGAACGCGCAGCGGGGACTTCAGCGGTGAGCGGGTAGCCCGCCTCGCGCCAGGCGCGAATGCCGCCATCAAGAACGGCGACCGCCTCATGGCCAACCCAGCGAGCGAGCCACCAGAGCCGACCGGCAAAGCTGCCGGTGTCCGCGTCGTAGACCACCAGCTGCCGTCCGTCGGCCAAACCGATGGACTCCAACCGTGCTCGCAAGGTGGCTGGGTCGGGCAGCGGATGGCGCCCTGAGCGGCCATCGCCTTTTGGCCCGGCCAGGTCGCGGTCCAGAGACAAAAAGAAGGCCTCGGGCAGATGTTCGGCGGCGTAGTCGTCCGCGCCCTTCTCGGGTTTGAACAGATCGTGCCGGCAGTCGACCACCACGCACTCATCGAGCCTGGCGGCCAGTTCGTCGGCGCTGATCAGCGAGGAAAAGATAGTCATGGCTTTCATCCAATACGCAGCCGCTCAGATCGAACCGAGTTCTCTGCGCAGAAATTCATGGAAATGCTGCATACCGTCTTCCATCGGGCTCTGGTAAGGACCCGCGTCGTCATCGCCGCGATCCATCAGCACTTTGCGGCCAGCGTCCATCCGCTCGGCGATTTCGTCGTCCTCACGGGCGGTTTCCATGTAGGCGGCCCGCTCGGCTTCGACGAATTCGCGTTCGAACAGAACAACTTCTTCCGGATAGTAGAACTCGACATAGTTCATGGTCCGGCGCGGACTGATCGGCACCAGCGTCGAGACACACAGCACGCCCGG
>VGHA01000117.1 GCA_016868375.1 Betaproteobacteria bacterium
ACTCAGCGCCAATATCGCCGATGGGCGAAATATGGTCGGTCGTGAGCATGTCGCCAAACAGCGCGAGCATCCGTGCGCCACGGATGTCTTGCAGCGCCTGCGGCTCGCGGCCCATCTGATCGAAGAACGGAGGGCGGCGAATGAAGGTGCTGCCCTCTCGCCAGGCAAAGCGTGCGCCGTCCGCCACTGGAAGCACTGACCATCCCGCCGGACCGTCAAGGAGCGATGCTCGCCGCCGCTCAAATAATTCAGTGGTGGGGGCTGACCGCGTCAGCGCAGCCAGTTCGTCTTGATCGGGCCAGAGATCGGCCAGATATACATCTCGCCCCTCAGAGTCCTGACCCAGCGGCTCAGTCTGCAGATCGATCAATACGGTGCCTGCGATGGCGTACGCCACCACCAGCGCAGGCGAGCCCAGGAAATTGGCGCGAATCGAAGGATGAATCCGCCCTTCAAAGTTTCGATTGCCCGACAGCACGGCCGCCACAGCCAGCCCCTGGGACTGAATGGCCTGTTCGAGCTCGGGTGCCAGGGGCCCCGAGTTGCCCGCGCAGGTCATGCAGCCAAAGCCTGTGAGGTGAAAGCCGAGCGCATCGAGCGGGTCCTGCAGCCCGCTTGCCTCGAGATAGTCGGCCACCACGCGCGAGCCCGGTGACAACGAGGTCTTCACCCAGGCCCTGGACGAGAGCCCGCGCGCGCAAGCGTTTCGGGCAAGCAGGCCGGCGGCAAGCATCGACGCCGGGTTCGACGTGTTGGTGCAACTGGTGATGGCAGCGATCACCACATCACCGTTGCGCAGGCCGGCGCCTGCCGGCTTCTGTGACTCAGGAAACGCCTTGAGAAAGGCCTGCCGCGTTGCCGAAAGCGGCTGGCGGTCCTGCGGCCGACTGGGCCCACTGGTGCTCGGCTCGACCGAGCCCAGATCGAGTTCGACCAGCTGATCAAACTGCGGCTCGGGCGAGTCTGTGTCCCGAAACAGTTGTTGGGCGCGGCAATAGGCGTCAGCAAGCGCCACAGACGCAGGCGAGCGCCCCGTGCGCTCAAGAAATCGCAGCGTCTCGGCGTCCACCGGAAAAAATCCAACGGTTGCGCCGTATTCAGGGGCCATGTTCGCCAGGGTCGCCCGATCGGGAACCGCAAGCTGGTCCAGCCCCGCGCCGCAAAATTCGACAAATTTGCCCACTACGCCCGCCGCCCGCAATAACTGGGTCAGCGTGAGCACCAGATCGGTGGCGGTTACCCCCGCGCGAAGACGCCCGGTCAGCCGGCAACCGACCACCTCGGGCACCAGCATTGACACGGGCTCGCCCAGCGCCGCCGCCCCGCCCTCCAGTCCACCCACCCCCCAGCCAAGCACACCCAACGCATTAATGGTGGGCGTATGGCTGTCCATGCCAATGACCGAGTCGGGACATGCCAGGACACCCGCTCGGCCCTGCACGCAGGTGACGACCTCGCACAGATGCTCGAGATTGATCTGATGCAGGATGCCCTGGCCAGGCGGGATCAGGCGAAGACCCGGAAAAGCCTGTGCAGCCCATTTCAAAAACGAATAGCGTTCGGTATTTCGCGATAGCTCAAGCGCAAGGTTGGTGTGCAGCGCCTCGGACGACCCACTGCGATCCACCATGACAGAGTGATCCACCACCAGATCAATGGGTACCGCGGGCGCCAGACGCGACGGATCACCCCCCAGACGTACGATGGCATCGCGCATCGCCGCGAGATCGCCCAGCAGCGGCACGCCCGATGAATCGGGCATCAGCACGCGCGCAAATCGAAAGCCAATCTCTTCAGTGCTGCCCTGGGTGCGCGCGCGCACGATTGCCGCCAGATCGGCGCTGTCCGACAGCCCCTCGCCAACCTGGCGCAGCAGGTTCTCAAAGACCAGCCTCAGCGAAAACGGTGCGCGCTCCAGCCAATCGAATCCGGCAGCCTGCGCGGCCGGCAAGCTGTAATAGAGGCTGGTTCGCCCCCCCGCCTCCAGTTTTCGCAGCAGCGTGCTCGGGTCGGGCAGGTTCATCAATGTCGGCTTTCGGGTTTGATTGGAGCAATCGAGATTACGGGGCTCCTATAATCGCCGTCAACCTGACGCAACCTCCACGAAGGTTCACCGATGACTGACTTTGTTCTGCGTGGCGCCACGCTGGTGTTTCCCGATAAAGCTCCCGAGCGGGGCGACGTGCTGGTAATCAATGGTCGGATCGAGGCCCTGCTCGCGCCGGGCGAGGCGGCGCCCTCCGGCATACCCGAACAACGCGCAGACGGCCTTCACGTTTTCCCGGGCTGCATCGATGCGCATGTTCACTTCGGCATGGGCGAAAAAATCACCGAATACACCACCGAAACCGCATACGCGGCGCAGGGCGGCATTACCACCATCCTTGGTTACTTCCTGAACAACGAGGCCTATTCCGACGTGTTTCGGCGCGAGCAGGAATACGCGCGTCCCAGAATGCATGTCGACTACGGTTTTCATTTCAGCACGGCCAATGAACTGCACATTGACGAGTTGGACAGTTACATCCGCGACTACGGTGTCACCTCCTTCAAGTACTTCATGAATTTCAAGGGCGAAGAGGGGCGCTACCTGGGACTGGACGGAACCGATGACGGATTTTTTTACGATCTGTTGAAGCGCTCGGCGGAAGTCGGCCGCCCAATGATTGTGTGCCATACCGAGAACATTGAGATCGTGAATCGCCTGCGGCAGAAAGTTCAGGCAAGTGGCGGCAGCACGCTTGGCGACTGGGCCCTTTGCAAGCCCGCGCTTACCGAGGCGGAACCTGCGATTCGCGCAATGTTCCTGGCCGAGAAACTGGGGGCACGCGTGTTTTTCCCGCATCTGTCAACGCGCCTCACCCTCGATGAAGTGCGCTTCTGGCGCAAGCGCTTCGATCAGGTGTTCGTCGAAACCTGTCCGCACTATCTCACTCACACCGAGGACAGCGACCTTGGCGGAATGGGCAAGGCCAACCCCCCTTTCCACACCGCAGACGACCGCGAGGCGCTATGGGAAGGCATTGCCGATGGCACGATTGATGTCGTCGCCTCTGACCACGTGGCGCGCAAGCGGGCCACCAAAGACAAATCGATGTGGCTCGCATCGCAGGGCTTTCCTGGCAGCGCCACCATTCTGCCGGTGCTGCTGTCGGAGGGCTGGCACAAGCGGCGCATCCCGCTGCAAAAACTCTGCGCCACGATCACATCGGGCCCGGCGCGCGTGTTTGATCTCGCCCCGGTCAAGGGCGCGCTCGCAAAGGGCGCCGACGCCGACCTCACGCTCGTTGACCTTGAGCGCGAGCGCACCGTGCGCGCTGACGAATTAGGCTCTTACTCCGACTACAGCCTGTATGACGGCTGGACGTTCAAGGGCTGGCCGGTGCGCACCATCGTGCGCGGCGTTACCGTGATGAACGAAGGGCAGATCACGGGCCCGGGCGGCCATGGTGAGTACCTGTGGCGCAGAATCGGCGATGCGCCTGTCCGAGGACGCCAGCCCTAGCCCACCCGCTCAACCTCAACCAGACAGTCGTAAAACGTCGGGCCGCGCCCCATGTCGGTCAAGGCCTGGCCGGTTACCGCATTAACATTGCGAGCCCCCGGCACCAGCTTGTGCCACCACAGGCCCCAGGCCACCACCAGATCGCGGCGCGTCCGGTCGCTCACCCGCGCGCGCGCCACGAACGATCCCCGATCATTGAACACCCGAACCTGATCGCCATCGGCGATGCCCCGCGCGGCAGCATCGTCCGGATGCAGCTCACAGCGTTGCTCACGCTCGGTGGCTTGCAGGCTCTCGACATTCACAAAACTTGAATTCAGGAAATGGCGCGCCGGCGGCGAAATCATGGCAAGCGGATAACGCGCAGCCAGGGTCGGATTGGCGTGGCGGGATTCCCGGTTGGGAAGCCAGTCCGGTAGCGGATCCTGGCCTTCCCTGGCAAGCCGCTCACTGTAGAACTCGCATTTGCCCGAGGGCGTTGGAAAGCCACCCTGCGCGTACGGCGCTGCGGGGTGCGCCATCTTGATCCAGCCGTCGCGAATCATGCGCTGATAGGCATCGGGCCCGGCCGCTGCGCTGTCCCAATCCATGGCATCGCGCGCGATCTGTTCGTCGCTGGCCTGCAGTGCCGGCTCGGTGAAGCCCATGCGTCGCGCCAGATCGCGAAACACATCGCTGTTGGACCGCGCCTGGCCGAGCGGCGCGATCGCGGGCTCATTGGCAAGCACATACCAATGACCGTATGCCTTGTGCACATCGAAATGCTCGAGCTGGGTGGTGGCAGGAAGCAGATAGTCAGCGTAGTCCGCGGTATCGGTCTGAAAGTGCTCCAGCACCACGGTGAACAGGTCCTCGCGGGCAAAGCCACGGATCACCTTGTCGGACTCGGGCGCAACCGCCACCGGGTTCGAGTTGTAGACCACCACCGCTTCGATGGGCGGGTCGGCGGCCAACAGCGCATCGCCAATTTCGACCATGTTGATGCTGCGCGGTCTTGCGGTGCCCAGCAGCTGGGTTTGAACATGACGGGCAGGCGTAATGGGCACCATGTGGCTCGATGACAGCAGCATGCCGCCTGCAGGGTCGCGCCAGGCGCCGATCAGTGCGGGAAGACATGCCACCGCCCGCACCGCGTTCCCGGCACCGTAGACGCGCTGCATGCCGTAGTTGAGCCGGATGGCGGCCGGCCTGATGGTGGCGTAATCGCGCGCCAGGCTTCTTACCTGCTCTTCGGTAATGCCGCAGACCGCGGCCGTACGAGCCGGGTTCCAGGCCGCCGCCCGCTCGGCGAGCTGCGCAAAGCCCACTGTGTAGCGCGATACATAGTCGTGATCGATTCGGTCTTCGGCGATCAGAAGGTGCATCAGCCCCAGCGCAAGTGCCGCATCGGTACCAGGCATCAGTGCGATGTGCTCATGACACTTCTGCGCAGTGTCGGTGCGGTGGGGGTCAATGGCGATCAGCTTCGCGCCCCGGCGTTTGGCCTCCTGGGCAATCGCCCAGAAATGCACGCTCGAGGTGATCGGGTTCGAGCCCCAGATCAGAATCAGCTTGGCGTTCACAAACTGTTCGACGTCCATCCCAACCGCACCGCCCAGCGTGTACAGAAGCCCCGTGGTGCCAGGCGACGAACAGATCGTGCGCTCGAGTAGCGATGCGCCAAGCCGGTGAAACAGCCGGGATCCCATTCCCTCGCCCTGAACCCAGCCCATCGTGCCGGCATAGCTGTAGGGCAGGATTCGCTGCGGGTCGCGCGCGGCAATGGCTTTCAGCTTCGCCGCGATGTCGTCCAGCGCCACATCCCAGCTGACGGGTTCGAACCGCCCCTCGCCCTTGCGGCCCACCCGGCGCATCGGGGTGAGCAGCCGGTCTCGCGAGTAGGTGCGCTCGGTATAGCGCGACACCTTGGTGCACAGCACGCCCGCAGTACTGGGATGGTCTGGATTGCCCGCCACCCGAATGGCCTTGCCGTCACGCACTGTGACCAGCAACGCACAGGTGTCCGGGCAGTCGTGCGGACAGGCGCCGCGAATCACGGTGTCGCCAGGCTGTACATCCTGGGTCGCGGTGGAAACCTTGGTTGCGATCGCTGAAGTCATAGAAAACCCTGCCTGAGCGGAAAGGCTGCGCGAAACCGCAGCCCGGGCTGCTATTCTGGAACGATTCCGCCAAACTGACGAGCCGCCTGTTGCGGACAGCCCGCCCATGAAGCCTATCGAACAGATCGTTGCTTTCAACGCTGAAATTTCAGCGCTTCGCCGTGAAATCCATGCGCATCCTGAGCTGCGCTACGACGAGCACCGCACCGCTGAATTGATTGCGGGCAAGCTCACCGAGTGGAGCATCGAGGTACACCGTGGGCTCGGCAAAACCGGTGTCGTGGGCGTGGTGAAAAACGGCACTTCCCGCCGCGCAATCGGTCTGCGCGCCGACATGGATGCATTGCCCATGACCGAGCTTAACCGATTCGCCCATGCGTCGCGTATTGCCGGTCGGATGCACGCCTGCGGCCATGACGGGCATACCGCGATGCTGCTTGCGGCCGCGCGTCATCTGTCAAAGCACCGCAATTTCGACGGGACGGTGTTTCTGGTGTTCCAACCCGCAGAAGAAGGCGGTGCCGGCGCTCGCGAAATGATGCGCGACGGGCTGTTCGAGCGCTTTCCCATGCAGGCGATCTTCGGCATGCACAACTGGCCTGGGCTCAAGCCAGGGCAAATCGCCATGCGCCCCGGTCCGATGCTCGCGTCCTCCAATGAATTCCGGATCACGCTGCGCGGCCGTGGCACCCATGCCGCGTTACCGCATCTTGGCATCGACCCCATTCCCATCGCCTGCCAGCTGATTCAGGCGCTGCAAACCATCGTGTCGCGTAACCGCAATCCCATCGATGCAGCCTTGATCTCGGTCACCATGCTGCATGCGGGCGAAGCCACCAATGTGGTCCCCGACTCGGCCGACATTCGCGGCACCGTGCGCACCTTCCGGCCGGAAACACTCGACATGGTCGAGCGCCGGATGCGCGAACTCACCGAGCACACCGCCAGCGCATTCGGTGCCAGCGCCGAGTTCGATTTCCATCGCAACTACCCCTCGCTCATCAACCACGACGCGGAAACGCGCTTCTGCCGCGAGGTGGCGGTTGATGTGGTGGGCGCCGATAATGTGTTTGAGTTCGAGCCCACGATGGGGTCCGAAGATTTCGCGTTCTTTTTGCAGCAGCTTCCGGGCTGCTACGTGGCCATCGGCAATGGCTCCGGCGACCACCGCGCGTCAGGCCACGGCCTGGGGCCGTGCGTGCTGCATGGGCCGCACTACGACTTCAACGACGAGATCATTCCGATCGGGGCCAGCTACTGGGTGCAGCTTGCCGAACGCTGGTTTCAGGGCGCGGCCGAGCCCGCTGCCTAAGCCGCTCGCGCAAACGCAGCCACCTCCTCCCCGGCGCCCGGTCAATCCCCGATATGCTCGCGTTCATCCTTCGAAGGCTGCTTCAGGCATTGGCGGTGATGGGCTTCGTCGCGCTGGTGGCGTTTGCGTTGTTTCGCTACGTGGGCGACCCCGTTCTTTCGATGCTGGGGCAGGACGCCACACCTGAGCAGCGCGTGCAGGTGACCCAGGCGCTTGGGCTTGATAAGCCTTTCTATGTTCAATTCGGGCACTTCGTCGCCAACGCCATTCAGGGCGAGTTCGGCGTATCGCTAAGGCAGGGCCAAAAGGTCTCGTCGCTGCTCGCGGAAAAACTTCCCGCAACGCTTGAGCTTGCGCTGACCGCTGCCGCGATTGCGCTGCTGGTCGGTGTTCCCATGGGGGTCTACACCGCGCTGCGTCGCCGTGGTGTTCTCTCGAACCTGCTGCTTGCGCTGTCGCTGGTCGGCGTGTCGCTTCCCACATTTCTCATCGGCATCCTGCTGATCCTGCTGTTTGCAGTGCTGCTGGGATGGTTGCCCTCGTACGGCCGGGGCGACACGGTCATGGTGGGCGGCTGGAGCACCGGCATGCTGACCGTCGATGGCTGGCAGCACCTGATTCTGCCGGCGATTACGCTCGCGCTCTTTCAGATGACGCTGGTGATGCGTCTTGTGCGATCGGAAATGCTTGAAGTGCTGCGCGCCGATTACATCAAGTTCGCTCGGGCAAGGGGTCTTGGCGATCGCGCGATCCACTTTGGCCATGCGCTTCGCAACACGCTGGTTCCGGTGATCACGATCGCCGGGCTGCAGCTGGGCGGCATCATTGCGTTTGCAATCGTCACCGAGTCGGTGTTTCAGTGGCCCGGCATGGGGCTGCTGTTCATCCAGTCGGTTCAGGTTGCTGACATTCCGGTGATGGCGGCCTACCTGTGCCTGATCTCGCTCATCTTTGTCACCATCAACCTGATCGTCGACCTGCTTTATTTCGCGGTTGATCCGCGGCTTCGTATTGAGCGGTCCGCGGGTGGGCACTGAACCAGCCATGAAGCCCGACCGACCCAGCGCCCTTGCCCGCTTCGTCGATAGCGACCTCTGGTGGAGCTACCGCCATACGCCCGTTGCAATCGTGGCCAGCATCGTCACGGTGCTGATGGTCATTGGCTCGTTCGGCGCGCCCGTGCTCGCGCCTCACCAACCATTCGACCTGGCATCCATATCACTCAATGATGCGCTGCTGCCGCCAGCCTGGGTCGAGGGTGGCCAACTCACCTATCCGTTGGGTACCGATGATCAGGGTCGCGATGTGCTCTCCACGCTGCTGTATGGCTCTCGTATTTCGCTGCTGGTGGGGCTTGCCTCGGTGCTGCTCGCCATGGTGCTGGGGGTCACGCTGGGCCTGCTTTCAGGCTACCTGGGTGGCAGGCTCGATGCGTTCATCATGCGGGTTGCTGACGTACAACTCTCGTTCCCGGCCATCCTGATCGCGCTGTTGATCGATGGTGTTGCCCGAACGCTGCTCCCCCAGGGTTCGCACAATGACTGGATGGCGATCGGCGTATTGGTGGGATCCATTGCGCTCGCCAACTGGGTTCAATACGCGCGAACCGTTCGCGGATCAACGCTGATTGAGCGCAACAAAGAATATGTGCAGGCCGCTCGTGTGATCGGCGTGCGGCCAATTGCCATCATGTTGCGCCATGTACTGCCCAACTCGCTGGGCCCGGTCCTGGTCATCGCCACCATCAATATCGCGCAGGCGATTCTCACTGAGGCAACGCTGTCGTTTCTGGGCGTCGGTGTTCCGCCCACCTCGCCCTCACTCGGCACCATGATCAATAACGGCAATAATTTCCTCTACTCGGGCGAGTGGTGGCTGGTGATTTTCCCGGGCGCCGCGCTGGTGCTGCTTTGCATGTCAGTGAATCTTCTTGGCGACTGGCTGCGTGATGCGCTCAATCCGAGGCTGCAATGAGCGATCGGCCGCTTCTTGAGGTTCGGCATCTGCGGGTCGAGTTTCCATCGCGCCGCGGCACGCTGGTGGCAATCGATGATGTGTCGCTTGCAATCGAACCGGGTGAAGTGCTGGGCGTGGTCGGCGAATCGGGCGCGGGTAAGTCGGTCACCGGAGCTGCAATCATTGGCCTGATCGAGCCGCCCGGACGAATCGCCGCAGGAGAAATCCTGCTTGATGGCCGACGTATCGACAATCTTCCGCCAGAGGCCATGCGACAGGTCAGAGGGCGGCAGATCGGCGCGGTCTTTCAAGACCCGCTCACATCGCTCAACCCGCTCTACACCGTGGGTCGACAGCTCGAAGAAACGATTCGCGCCCACCTGCCGCTCGATGCGCAGGCGGCGCGCGCACGAGCCATCGAACTGCTCGAGTCCACCGGCATTCCCGCAGCGGCCGACCGCATCAATCACTATCCTCACCAGTTCTCGGGCGGCATGCGCCAACGCGTGGTCATTGCGCTTGCACTGGCCGCACAGCCCCGTCTGGTCGTAGCCGATGAGCCCACCACTGCACTCGACGTGTCGATCCAGGCGCAGATCATTTCGCTCCTGAAGCGCTTATGCCGTGAGCAGGGCACCGCCGTCATGCTGGTCACGCATGACATGGGTGTGATCGCCGAAACCGCCGATCGCGTCGCGGTGATGTATGCAGGCAGGATCGCCGAGATCGGCCCGGTCGCCGACGTGATTCATCGTCCGCGTCATCCCTACACGGTCGGGTTGATGGGCTCCATTCCATCCATGGACGGCGGGCAGGAGCAGCTCGTACAGATCGATGGCGCAATGCCCCGGCTGAACGCAATCCCGCGCGGCTGTGCGTTCAACCCGCGCTGCCCGCAGGCGATCGACCGCTGCCGCACCGACCGGCCAGAACTGATCAAGGCGGGCGCATCAATGGCCGCGTGCTGGCTCCACGAACAGCAGGTCTCAGCATGAGCGCTACCGTGCCGCAGGCGCAGGCTCCGCGCGAGCGCGAGATCGATTCGCCGACCAACGCTTCCCGCCCGTTGGTCGAGGTCGATCACGTCAGCAAGGTCTTTGATGTATCGGCGCCCTGGCTCAATCGCGTCATCGAGCGAAAGCCAAGGCAGTTGCTCCAGGCGGTACGCCAGGTCAGCTTCAACATCGCCCGGGGTGAAACGCTCGCGCTGGTTGGCGAGTCAGGGTGCGGAAAATCCACTGTTGCGCGCCTGCTGGTGGGCCTTTACCGGCCCTCCTCGGGCAGGGTGTTATTCGACGGCCATGATCTCGCCAACATTCAGGGCGACTCGGGCCTCGCGCTGCGCCGCCGAATGCAGATGATCTTTCAAGATCCCTATGCGAGCCTCAATCCGCGCTGGCGGGTGTCGCGCATCATCGGCGAGCCTCTGCAGGTGCACCGCCTGATCGAAGACCCTCAGGCCATGCGCGCCCGAGCAGAGGCCCTGCTTACGCAAGTCGGTCTGTCAGCCACTGATGCCGATAAATTTCCGCATCAGTTTTCAGGCGGCCAGCGCCAGCGAATTTCAATCGCGCGCGCGCTCGCCTCTGAACCCGAGTTTCTGGTCTGCGACGAGCCCACCTCAGCGCTCGACGTGTCGGTTCAGGCGCAGGTGCTGAACCTGATGCGTGCGCTGCAGAAAACGCGAAAGCTCACCTATCTGTTCATCTCGCATAACCTTGCCGTGGTTCATCACGTGAGCGATCGGGTCGGCGTGATGTATCTGGGAAGCATCGTCGAGCTTGCGCCCAAGGCGCGGGTGTTCTCGGCGCCGGCGCATCCCTACACCCGAATGCTGCTTGACGCGATTCCTGATATCTCGATGAGCGGCCGTGCGCGTACCCCCGTGGGTGGCGAAGTGCCCAACCCGCTTAACCCTCCCACCGGCTGCGCATTCCATCCGCGCTGTCCGCATGCAACCCCGCGCTGTCGCAGCGAAACGCCGCTGCTACGCGATCCCGGCGATGGCTCGCTGGTTGCGTGTCACGCGGTTGAAGAGAATCGAATCAGCGTTGTCGCGTAAGCCGTTCAAGTAGCGCGAAGCCCGCCTCGATTCGAAGCCGATACGGCTCACCCACCGCCAGCAGCGCCTTGGCCTCCCCGTGGCCAAACGGCAGCCCCGTCACAATCGGAATGTCGATGCGGGTGCGCCAGTAATCAAGCATTGCCTCGAAACCATAGCCACGGTCATGCGGCGCGAGCTTCCATCCACTGAACTCACCCAGGATCAGCGCCTGCTGGCGCCCGAGTATCCCGGCGTGAAACAGTTGGTGCAGCATCCGCTCAACTCGATACGGATGCTCGCCAATATCTTCAAGAAACAGGAGTCCGTTGTCGATCGATGGCAACCACGGTGTGCCGACCAGCGATGTCACCATCGCGAGATTGCCGCCCCACAGCGTTCCCTGAAGATCAAGCGCCCGACGCGCGCTGGCGAACCGCCAGCGCACCGGCGTTGAACCGGGGCCAAACAGCGACATGAACTGGTCGTGCGTGAACTGCGCCGGCCCCTCGCCCGAAAAATCTCCTGCGAAGGTGGGGCCGGCATAACTGGTGGCGCCCGTCTTGGCCAACAGCGCCATTTGGAAAGCGGTGAAATCGCTGAGTCCCACCCAGCGCGTACCCTGTGTGATCGACTCGGCCACCAGCGGCCAGTCGATGCGGTCGATCAGGCGCGATAGCCCGTAGCCCCCGCGGGCGATCATGACCGCATCCACCGCAGGAGCGCGTCTGGCCGCGCGGTGGATGGCAGCCAGCCGGTCTTCGTCGGGCGCCGAGAATCGTTGCCAGCCACTGCGCGGCACCTCGCAGATCAGCTGGGCGCCGCGAGATTCGAACCAGGCCCGCGCCTGATCAAAATCGGCGAGTGACAGGTGCCCGCCCGAGGGCGCAATCACCTCGATCCGACGACCAGCGAGCGGACTGTTCGAGCCGTGATTCAGCGCGTCACTCATGGGTGATATGCCTGATGCGTCACGCGAGCCCGAGTTTCTGCGCCAACCCGATTCGTTGCAGCTTGCCGGTGGCGCCTTTGGGGATTTCATCGAGCAACACGATTTTGCGTGGCACCTTGAAGTCAGCCAGTCGCTTCGACACAAATTCACGCAGTTCTCGGTCGGTGAGTGTTGCGCCCTCGCGCAGCACCACCGCCGCACCCACCTCTTCGCCGAGCTTGTCGTGCGGGATGGCGAAGGTAACCACCTGCGCGACCGCCGGATGGTCCATCAGCACCTCGTCAACCTCTCGGGGCGAAACCTTTTCGCCACCGCGATTGATGATTTCCTTCAGACGACCGGTGATCGTGAGATAGCCCTCATCGTCCATCACCCCCTGATCGCCGGTGCGAAACCAGCCATTGCAGTAAGCCTCGGCATTGGCCTTGGGATTGTTCTCGTAGCCGCGCGTGACGTTGTCGCCGCGAATCACCACTTCACCCGTCGCGCCGGGTGACAGCAGATTGCCGGCCTCGTCCATGATCGCCACCTCAGGCCCCGCAGCGATTCCGACCGAGCCGGGCTTTCTGACCCTGGGCGGCAACGGATTGGCCGCCATCTGGTGGGCGGCCTCGGTCATGCCGTACGACTCAACCAGCGGCGCGCCAAACACCTCCTCGATTTCGCGGATCACCTGGGTGGGCATTGCCGACGAAGAGGAGCGAATAAACCGAAGCGGATGCGCTGCGATGACCGCGCGATTGTTTGCCGCGCGCGACAGAATCGTCTGGTGCATCGTCGGAACCGCTGTGTACCAGGTGGGCTGCGCTTCCTCCATCCAGGTAAAAAACCGCAGCGCATTGAAGCCTGGCGTACAGAACACCTTGCCGCCAGCCGACAGCGGCGCGCTGATGCCTGCGATCAGGCCGTGAATATGAAACAACGGCATGATGTTGAGGCCACAATCGCTGGCGGACAGCGACAGGAACCCGCGGATGTTTCGAGCCGATGCACATACATTGGCATGAGACAGCGGCACGATCTTCGGGCGCGAGGTGGTGCCCGAGGTATGCAGCACCAGCGCAATGTCATCAGCCTGAGTGAGCCCTGCGCGCGCGGCCGGCGAGGCGGTCGCCGCGCCGGCTGTCAGCCGGAACGCGCCCGCGCCACGATCGGGCTCGGCATGCAGTTCGATCACGGGCACGCCGAGTTTTCGAGCAACCGCCACGGCGGGCGAGTCGCTGCCTGCCTCGACAATCAGGCCCCGGGCCTGCAGGTCGTTCAGGTAGAACTCGAATTCATCAGCTCGGTAAGCCGGGTTGAGCGGTGCGCTGGCCGCAGCAGCTGCCACAGACAGGAACGCGCTCGCCATGCACGG
>VGHA01000118.1 GCA_016868375.1 Betaproteobacteria bacterium
CTGTACGGTGAGCCGAGTCTGCTGAATAGCTACCTGTCCTCGGGCAAGCTGAAGGTAAGCGGAGGCGGCACGATTGCGGTGAGCGGTGACGCGAGCGGCACGATTACCGTCACGGCACAAACGAACACGGCGGCCACGCCGGCGCTGCCCACGCTTAATTTGCCGGGGAGCTTTGCCGTGCTGTCGAGCGCGGGCCAGCTGACCATGCCCTCGAACGTGCTGGGTGCGAACTCAAGTGATGCGCGTGAGGTGGTGTTGACGCTCAGTGCAGGTACGCTGACTGCGACGGGGCTGGGTGGGGGTGTGTCGGCGTATGGCGCTGCGGAAGCTGTCGCCACGCTCACGCTGCGCGGGTCAGTACAGAGCCTCAACACCTACCTGAGCACGGGCGGTAACCTCGCCTTCAACGGCACAGCCAACACCTTCCCAACACTCACGGTCTCGGTACGGGCGCTGGACAGCACGCAAGCCGTCACCGCACAAACCCAGAAGCTCAGCACACTCAAATCGCTTTCCACATCGTCGGGCCTCACAACCTCTTCCAGCCTCGAACCCCAGGCACCCGGTATCGGTTTTGTTGCGAACTCAATCCCGATCACCGAAGGCGCTGCCTCGACGCTGGTCTTTGATGGATTCGACCTGACCGAAATCGATGCCGGGGAACTGTTAACAGCGACTATCAGTCTGCCGCCCTCGAGCTCGCTCACACTGACCGATTCAGAGGGCCTGAGCGCAATCAGCGCGGCAGGCGCCTGGATTGCAACCAATCAGCGCACGATCACGCTATCCAGCATCGACGAGTCCACGCTCGAAGACATTCTGAAAGCCACCGCAGGCAGGCTGATCTATATCGGGCCGGCGCAGGTCACCGGCGGCGCTGCAGTGAGCGCCACACTGTCCGTGACCCGCGCAAGCGGCGCCACTGCCACGGTGGTGATCCCGGTGTCGCGCCCCGCGCAGGTGACCGGCTCGCCCGCTGTGCTCGCGTTACCTGCATCCCTCGCAACCACACCAGGCGCCCTCTTCAACATTCCCTTCACCAGCTCGCCGCTAACCGGTTCTGGAAATGCGCTCATCACGTTCAACACCGGAAGCACCGGTGCGAAACTCGAGTGGGCCCAGAGCAGCACGCTTAAGGTCTCGAGCGCATCTGGTGCGGCCACTCTCGCCGCATCGACGGCAGCTGCTTCAGCGGTGTCGCTCTATGGATCGATCGCCGATCTCAATGCCTACCTTTCCGCAGGCAATCTGAAGGTCAGGGCGACCGGCGCGGGCAATATCTCTGTGACAGTGGTCGCGGGTGACTACGCCACCAGCGGCAATATTCCCGTGAGCTTCCAGACCAACGCTGCCCAGTCCCGAACGGGCCCTGCACTGGTCATCCCAACGCGATTCAACATCCCAGCCTCCACGGGGCTGATTGGGCTGGCTGCGGACGGTGTGCTCTACAACCCCTCCGCAGGCACTGGTTCAAGTGGCGATGTGCTCACGCTCACGCTCAGCATCCCCAACTCGGTTGCGCTTTCCGGTGGACAGGGCTTGTCGCGCGTGAACGCCGCGGGAACAACAGATGTCGTTGCCGCAGCGCGCTCAGTTCAGCTCACCGGCACGGCCGCGCAGCTGAACGACATGCTTCGCGGCATCAACGGCGCTGACCGTGTTCGCTACTCGGGCCCGGTCTCAGCGCAAGTTGTATTTGGCATCACCGAGGTGTCATCGACTGACGGAGCACCGATCAGCGCCTCCGCCACCACGCTCGTCAATACCGTGAGCACCGTGGTCACCGCTGATCCAACGGTCTTCGAGACGACCGCCACTCTGGCCAGCCTGCCCACTACCTTGTGGGCGACACCGGGCCGTGACTCAGACCTTCGCTTCACGGCGGCGTCTGTCTCCGAAGCCTTGGGCGCTGGTGGCACCGAATTGCGTCTGCGCTTTGTGCCAGGCGCTGGTTCGGGAACGCTTACCGCTGCCACCAATGTATCAGGCGTGACCTTGCACAGCACCAGTCCACTTGAGATCCGCGGCACCGCCTCAGCGCTGTCCGAGTACTTGGCTACAAATGGTGCGCTTCGCTACAACGGTAATTCAGCCTCATACACGCTTGAATTGCGTGATGGTGAAAATGAATTACACGCCGCTGCGACGATTCAGATTTCTGCAGTGACACAGTCTGCTGTCGAGCCGCCAGTGCCCTTTACCGGCGCAGATCACCAAGTTACTGGCCGAGCGGTATTCCCTGTAAGCCTTACCGTGACCCCTGGTGCGTTGGCTCCTTTACAGAGCGGGGCCGTCGTTTCACTTACCACCCCCACTCCGTCTTCGGCGTCTGCGTTGACCATTGGTTCAGTGCACTATATGACAGTAGCTGTTCCGAGCGGGGGCGCATCCGGATCTGTGTGGGGGTCAGATGTCTACACGGCGGACTCGTCGCTCGCCAGAGCCGCTGTCTTTGAAGGGTTAGCGGCACCTGGCCAGACCCGTGTCATCAAGGTCACGGTGTTACCTGGGCTTTCTGGTGCCGGTGCGTACACCGGGAGCACTCGAAATGGAATCCAAACATCTTCATGGGGGTCTTATCCGAAGAGTTTCTCGATCGATCCAGTCGATACAGGGCTGGAGGCGGCTCTGCTGGCATCAGGAAGTGGACCGACCGGTGCGGTGGTTAATCTGACCGGCCTCGGCACCCTCGACATCGACCTAGAGGTTCCGGCCTTATCTCTTACCGTTACCCCCGGCAGTACTGGCATATCGGTCTCTTCACTCACCAGCCCCACACGCACCCGCCTCACCGGCACCGCAGCTCAGCTGACTTCGCTCTTCGCCACACCCGGCGCAGTTCAGTTCGACGCTGCCACTGGCGGCTCCTCAATTCCATTCCGCATCGTCCAAGGGGGGGCCACCGGCACGATTTCGCTAACCGCGAAGACCGCCACTACCACTGACCAGCTCACACGCTCTGTTCCCACACTTGCGGTCGCCTCGCTGCATCGCACCTCGGAGGCCACATCGACCAATGCCGCTACCCAGGGCAAATGGATTCGTGTTGTGCTGTCCTCCGAATTACCAGCCACGGACACAGCCAAGGTTCGAATTTCGGGCCTTACGTCATACGCCATCAGCCGGGACAACGTAACGGTCGACCTAACCAATTCAACGAGCCCTGTCTTCAGTGGCACGGTGAGCGCACTCAACAGCTATTTCGCAAATGGGCACGCCACCTATGCAATCGCCGCGGGTACCACGGCGCCGCTGACAGTGTCGTTGCTCGATTCCAGCAACCAGAGCGTCAGCGTTGCCGCGTCTGAGATCACTGCTTACAGCCTTGCCACATCGAGTGTGCAACAGCAGCCCGGCTTGCCGGCGAGCATGTCGGTCATCAACACTGGAGCCTCTGCCTCGTCGGTGGTGTTGGCGGGGGCGCTGGTGAGCGGATCATCGGGGTCCACGAACGCAACAGTCACCATTCTTGCGCTCGATGGCGGAACGCTGACGGCTGTATCTGCGCAAGGAGCTGTCGCCACCACCGTGAGCGCCAGTGAGGTTACTCTGGCTGGAACCGTCAGCCAGATCAATACAGCGCTTAGCGCATTGGGCACAGTCACCTATCAACGCTCGTCGAGCACAACAGATTCAGAGCGCCTACGCGTCACCACGCAGATCGGCAATTCCATTACGCAGACGATCACGACCCTCCCTGAGCCTTCGTTTGCGGGCGCACCCACCCTGACCTTGCCCGCATCGGTCACGCTGGTGCCAGACGCGAATAGCCCGGTGTATCTCGGAACAGATCGGCTGAGTTATTCGGGTAGCGATCAGCTGAGACTTACGGTGACTGCGCCGTCGGGTACTTTGAGTACAGGCTCGCAGAGCAATGGCGTATCGATCGTATCCGCCAGCGCAGGCCAGGTCGTGCTGCAAGGTCTCGCCGACAACCTCGATGCCTGGATCAGTGCGGGCAAGTTGCGTTACAACACGCTCGCAGCCGGGCATCTTCAGGTTACCGTTGAGTCCGTAGCCTCCGGTGCGATCAAGGCGTATGGTCGGGTAGATGTTGCGTTGGCAACGTTGCAGCAGGGGGGTGTTTCTGCTGCACCGACCATCACGCTACCGGATCGGTTACGGCTAGCAAGCGCCGGTAACACGGATCTGGTGGTGAGTGCAGATCCGTTCGACGCAGCCGACTCCCGGGCGATCTCAATCACGCTCATTGTGCCGGCCGAATCGGGCGACCTCACCCTCTTCAACGACGACACCCTAACCGGCGGCGCAGCGAACGCCGACGGCGTCACCGTCAGCACCGCCACCATAAGCGGCAAAGAAGTCGCCACGTTAAGCGGCTCGGCCGCAGCGCTCAACACCTTCTTCACCACCGCCGGAAAGATCACCTACAACAGTATCGCCGGCGATCTGAAGGTGACCGTCTCGGCAGGTTCGGGCAATACGCTTCGTAGTCTCGATACCGTATGGCGGCTAGAGTCGCCTGTTGGCGTAGCCACGCCGCAGATTGACACGCTGCCGCAGAAGCTGATGGTCACCAATGGCTACGACAACCGGATCGCCTTCAGTGGTCTTGCGCTAACAGGTTCGGGAACGCTGGCCCTCGTGCTGGCGCTTCCGTCAACGCTCAACCTTGGCACGAGTCCGGGGTGGTCGGCGCCTGACACCGACGGCGTGGACGCAACGGTCTCGGCTGACAGGCGGACGCTGACGCTTGAAGGTACGGCAACAGCGCTGCAGACCTACCTGCAGCGCTCGGATCGTGTGAGCTACAACGGTCCGGGTCAGGTCAGCGGCGTATCAATTCCGGTCGCGCTCGAGCTCAGGAAAGGTACTGACGAGGTTAACGAAACCCTTGCCAAGTTTGCATTCGGCGAGCCAGTGCAGCCAACGACAACTGATCAGAACATTCGGCTGACTCTGTCGGCGGCCCAATCGGTGACTGGCGAACCCGGCATGGTGAGCCTGGTTTTCCCGAGTACCGCGCCGCTGATCAATCTGAGCGATGTAGCCGACGGTCAGGTCGTATTCGTTGACCTGGAAGTACCGCGCAGCACGCTCACGATTACCGGGCTGGCCGCCAACGCGACGGGCGCGATCGAAGGCGGTGCAATCACCGTCGCTACCGGCCCCACGCTGGGCAGTGGCGTCAATACCTTCACCGCCACCCGCTTCATAGGGACCGCCGGCGATCTGAACGCTTTCTTCGGTGCTCCATCAGGCAAGGTCCGCTACGACGCCAGCTCGGGTGTCGCTTCGATCGCCGCGCGTATCGGCTCCTATTCGCTTGCCGTGGCCGGCGCAATGCCTACCCTGGGCACTGAGTTCACCGTTAACGGCGTGGCCTCTGGCGCCGTGACCTACAGGGTGGTGTCCGACGATTTACCAGCCGCGGGCGATGGCGACGTTGATGCCAGGCTCAACCAGGCTCGCGCCAACATCGCCGCGAACATCGCGGCCGCCATAAACAGCAACGCGAACAAGCTCGCCACCATCACTGCAACGGCCTCCGCGGTTCCCGCCGCCGGCACCATCCTGCTTGCTCAGACAGACGGCCCGATCACGATCACCACCGCAGTGACAGGCAGCGAAGCACAACTTGCTGTGCTGGGCACGACCCAGACCCGCGGCCAGATTCCGATTGTGCGACCCAATGGATCGGGCGTTCAGCTGCAGCTCGCGGAACAGTATGTGTTCTCTGACACACAGCTGCCCTTCCTCACGTTCCCAAGCAACGCGCTGACCACCACCGATGCGAGCAAGGCCATCACGGTGACCCTGACGGTGAGCGTTGGGGCGCTCAGCTGGGCCAATAAGGCGGGCATCACTTTGCCTGCGGGCACAGCGATCAACGCCGCCAATGCAGTTGGTACTGGCGCAACCCTTACGTTAACTGGCACTGCCAGCCAACTGAACGGCTGGCTGTCGACGGCCGGCAACCTGCTTTACAGCGGAACTCAGCCGGCCACGCTAACCTTCGCCTTCACCGCGGCTTCCTCCGCTGGCGGCCCGACGGTATCTTCGACAATACCGTCCAGTCTCATCATTCGGCCGGCGGCCATCCCAGCCGTTTCCTTGAATGCGCCCGCCACACTCACGATGGCGCCAAACGCGTCCGGCGTGTCAGTGGTTGCCTTCGCCCATGATGTGATCACCGCCAGTGGCGGGACCGGTGTGCTAACCGCCACGTTGGTTGCGCCCGATACCGGAACCTTCCCGACGCTCTTTAACGACGACACGCTCTCGGGCGGTGCTGAGAACGCTGACGGCGTCATCGTGACGCCGTCGGTCACCGTGACCCTGCCCTCAGGCGCGACGCGTAACGCTGTACAGCTTACGGGCAGCACGATCGACCTCAACCGCTATCTGCGCGCGGTTGGCAACATCGGCTACGCAGGGCCCGGCAACCAGACACTCGAACTCCGTGTGACGAACCCCGGCACAGTGTCCGGCATCAACACCACCTCCACCGCCCGCATCACGCTCGCAGACCCGGGTGCGCGCGCCGTGCCACGCCTTGCACTGCCTGACACCATCACCCTTGTGCCCGGGGCCGACTCGCCGCTTCATCTGGGCGCAGCCGAAGGGTCCAATTGGCTGATTGGTGTGCCCGCCAATACGGTCAATGGCGGCGCCACGCGGGTTGCTGCAACCATCACCACATCAGGCGGCGTGCTAACCGTACCGGGTGGAGGCTTGGGCGATGTGACGGTATCGGGTCTCACCGCCACCACCGTTACGCTTACCGGCACCGTGGCCGAGCTCAGCACCTGGCTCAATGCTGGCAATCTGAAGCTGCGCACCACGGTACCGCGCGAGGTCAGCGTTGAGCTGCGCCGCGCGGCTGCAGCAGGCAATACGCTGTCGTTTGCTGATGCTCAGCTCGTTGCAACGGGCGAGTTCGACGTTGCGCTGCATCAGCCGGCGGGTCTTGAATCGCGGATCACCAGCCCTGCTGCATCACTGCCCGGCCGGATCAGCGTGCTTGCTGATACCGACAGCGCGCTCACCTTCGCCGGCACTGCCTTCGGCACCGGCGCGGCCAGCCTTCGTACAGTCATCGCCACCGAAAACGGCTCGATCAACGTCACCGGCATCAACGCGAGCGATACGGGCACGCTCACCGTTTCAGTGGGTGGCGTCAATGAAACCGTTACCGTCAGCGCCTTCACCGCAGCCTCAGGCGGCGGCAGCCGGTCCTTCACCGGTTCAGCGGCAGCGCTCAGCGCCCTGTTCGCCGAAGCGGGCGCTAATGCGCGCGTGTTCGTCAACGGCTCTGCGCAGCAATCGCTCCGGCTCACCACAGAGCTGCTCAACAACACTTCGACGGTCGTGGCCTCAACCACCGCCACCATCGCGCTCTACGGCGCGCTGCCAAGCACGCAGAACCAGAGCGTGCCCACGCTGGTTCGGATTCCGTCCAAGGTGTGGATCACGCCTGATACCGCCAGCACGGTACGCTTTGACAGTGCGGCGCTGAGCGGTGCGGCATCGGACACCTTGCTTGAACTGCGACTGTCGCTGCCGGACACGGACCTCGCGCTCAATTCGCAACCAGGCCTCGCGCTGGAGGCGCCCACGGTCGGCAGCCTGGCCGTCACCAGCGTATCCGCCACCGCCAGCACGCTGGTGCTTCGTGGCACGGCCGCGCAACTCGCCGCGCTGCTTCGCGCTGAGTCCACCGCCGGACGCATTGTCTATACCGGTCCAGGCAGGCTCAACGACAATGGCGCATTGCCGCTGGAGTTGCGTCTTATCACCGTGCCAGCGGGCATCACGACTGCGGCCCTCACGCCTGACCAGCTGCTCGCCGCCCCGCAGTCTCATGTGTCGATCACGCTGGCCGAATCGCTGCAACCCACCTCGTCCAACGCCGGCGCGGGCAAAGCGCTCGACCACACCGTTGAAGTGACCCCAGGCGCCTGGGCGCCGCTGGTGTTCGCCAGCAATGCCTTCGCAGGCACGGGCAATCTGTCGGTAACGTTTGCGCTGTCGCACACATCGGGCGACAAGCTGTTGGGCTGGGATGCGGTGCCTGCTGAGCTTGCCAGCGCGCTTACGCTTGCCACGGGTGCCTCATTCACCACGGCGGTCACTGCCGCGGGCACCGGTACACAGCTGCGCCTTACCGGAAGCGTATCCGCAATCAACAGCTATCTGTCGGGTGCCGCGCGCCTCAAGGTTCGGGCGGATGCCGACGGTGCATCGATCACCGTGACCACCGTCGCGCCTGGCGCGACAAGCGCCGCCGGCGACGACATCACCAGCATTGCCACCATCGCAATCGACCATGTGCCTGTGCCCGCCGCCACCGCAGGCGTGCTGCCGGCGCTCGGGCTCAAGCTGCCCGCCGAGCTCACCGTTGCGCCGGTTACCGCAACGGTGACACCGCTTGCGATCGCGGATGCGCCGCTTACCGGTAACACCACCGACACGCTCACGCTCGACCTGAGCGTGCCCTCAAGCACCGGCACCCTGACCGCACAGGCGGCCAACGGCATCACGATCGTGACCGGTAGCGGCACGGCGCTTCGTGTGTCCGGCACGCTCTCGTCGCTCAACCAGTGGCTGACCAGTGGTGGCGCGCGCTATGCCGGCCCCGAGGCGACGCTTAGTGTGACGTTCAGCCACACCGTTGGCGCGGCGTCGCAGTCGCTCCTCGGAACGCTGGTGTTGAAGCCCGCCATCGCGCAGGCGCCAACGCTTGCGCTCGCCCAAAGCTATCCTGTTGCCGCGTCCAACACCTCAAGCCTGATGCTCGGTGCCACGCCGATCTCGGGCGGCGCCCAACAGATAAGCGCAGTCTTTGTCGTACAGCAGGGCAGCTTCGCGGCACCGGACGCCGCAGGCCTTGCATCGGCCAATCGGAGCAATGGCGATCAGACTCTGACGCTCGTCGGGTCGGTGTCGCAGATCAACACCTGGCTGGCTGCGGGCAAGCTTCGCTATGTGGCGGACGCGCTCACAAGCGGTGCCTCGGTCGATCTGCAGGTGTCCGTGACCAATGTGGACACGCTGGATACCTCGGGCTTTGCGCGCGCGGCCGTCGCGCGCGTGGCGCTGGTGGCCAAGGCCGCAGAAGAGACCGCAGGACCGGCGTCACTTGGCCTGGCGCTGCCGGAGAGCCTTCGCGCACTGTCCGCAAACGGCACCGTGACAGCACTTCCGCTGCCTGGCACGCCGCTCGCAGGCGCGATCGACAATACCGCCACCACCACCGACGACTACACGCTAACGCTCACGGTCTCGCAGGGCACGCTCTCAGTGTTGAGCGGCACGCTTGCAGACACCGATGCGGACGCCAACGAGCTGGTGGTCTCTGGTGGCATTGAGTCACTGAACGCCTTCCTCAGTTCCGGCGCGCTGGGGTACACCGGAGCAGGTGGCACGCTGACCACCGTGCTGTCGCGCGGCTCGCAAAGCGTGCGCGGCTCGATCAATCTGGTGGGCACGGCCGAACTGCTGCCACCCGTAAGCCTGCTGCCCGGCGCGATTGGCGTGGTGCCTGATGCGGCAAGTCCCATCGTGTTTGCAGCCGATGCGCTGGGTTCAGACGCCTCGCGCCTGCGTGTGACGTTGTCCGTCTCGGGTGATGGCAGCTTCTCGGCTGCAAGCATCGGCACGCCCGGCACCGATGCCAACGCGGTCGTGGTAAGCGGAAGCGGCACCACCAGCACAAGCTTCGCGGGCAGCGCCTCGGCGCTCAGCGCCTACTTTGCGAACGCCAGCCGCATCGCCTACACGGGTGTGGCCACGCAGACAATGACAGTGCTGGTGGAGCGGCTTTCAAACGATTCGCCGTTTGCCACGCTGGCCTCCAACCGCGCATCGGTACAGCTCTACGGCGCCTCGCGCCTGGGCGAGTCGGCCCCTGTTATCACCGGGTTGCCCACCACGCTCTGGATCACCGCGAATACAAGCTCCAATCTGCGCTTTACGGGCGCAGCGATTGCCAACACGCCGGCCTCGGAGGTGCTCACCCTTACGCTGAGCCTGCCCGCAGGCAATGATGTTTTGGCGCTGGGTACGCAGCCTGGGCTTGCTGCCACTGCGGGGGGTGGCGTTACCGTGGATGCGGCCAGCACCGCGCGCGCGCTGATCTTGCGCGGCACGGCGGCAAACCTTCAAAGCTTCCTGGGAAGCGATGGCGCCATCCGCTACACCGGCCCTGCCACGGCAGCGGCCAGCGCGCCGCTGATGCTGGGCGTGCGCCTGGACAATGCTGTGGCCGCGTCCACCGTGCAGGCGCTGCTCGCCGCACCCACGCAGCCCGCCACCGCGAATGCCGGCGGCGCCATGCGGCTGCCCGCCGGTGTAGTCGCCACGCCGGGCGCGCTTGCAACGCCCGCGTTCGCCGCGAATGCAGTCACGGGCACCGGGTTGCTCACGATGCGCTTTGCGGCGTCTTCGGCCGCCACGCTGGTCTGGCAGTCCGATACCGCACTGCGCACCGCCGCAGGCGGGGCATTGCTCGCAGCCGGTAGCGGCAGCGCCCTGACGCTGGTGGGGTCGGCGGCCGAACTGTCCGCGTGGCTTGCCGCAGCCCGACTGACGCTGCTCGCCACGGGCACCGGTTCGGTGTCGGTGGCGCTGGAATCAACGCCTGCCGCCAACTCAGCGCCTGTCATCAGCAACGGCGTCATCACGGTGGACTACAGTCCGGCGCAGTCCACGGTGGCGGGCGCAGCCGCGCTGCAGTTGCGTCTGCCGCTTGCGGCCACCGTGCAGGCGGACGCGGTCAGCACGATCGCGATCGCAGGCAGCACGGCGGCGCGGGTGGGACCCGCTACTGACACAGCGCTCACGCTGGGCCTTCGCGTGGCCACGGGCACGCTCTCAGCCACCAACTTCGCAGGCCTTGCAAGTGGCGCGCTGTCGGGCGATTCGCGCAGCCTCCTGCTGTCCGGCACCGCAGCGCAGATCAACAGCTGGCTCGCCGCAGGTCGTCTGTCCTACACCGGCGCAGGCGAGGCGCTTGAAGTGGTGCTGGGCGAAACCGGCGCAAGCGCCGCACAGTCGCTCAATGGTGCCGTACAGCTGATCGCCGCCTCGCCGGTGGTGCCCACGCTGTCCGTTCCGCAGTCGGTGCCGGTGCTTGTGAACACCGCATCCAATCTGGTGCTGGTGGGCTCGCCGGTCGCAGGCTCGGGCACGCTCACGCTGACTGCATCGGTCGCCACTGGCACACTCGCCGCTGCGAGTGATGGTGCGCTGACCGACATCGACGCCGCGGCCAACATGGTTCGCGTCAGCGGCACCGCCGCGCAGATCAACGCGTGGCTGGAAGCCGGAAAACTTCGCTACTCCGGCGCGGGTGAAGCGCTGCAACTGTCCGTCACCAATGAGAGCGGCGCAGCGCGCAGCACGACCGCGCGTGTTGCGCTCAATGCGGTCGTGCCTGTTGAGACCGCTGGCCCCGCGGGCCTGGCCATGGCGCTGCCGCGCACGATACCGGTTACAAGCGGCGCCAATGTCGCGCTCCTGATGCCGGGTACGCCGTTGGGGGGTGCAGCCGGCACCGTTTACACGCTCACGCTGGCTGCCACCGCAGGCACGCTCACCGCATCGCCCTCACGAACCGGCGACGCTGCAGCGCTGGCCGCACTCGCCGATCTCGATTCGGCGGCGGGTGTCGTGCGTCTGCAGGGGTCCGTCGCCACGCTCAATGCGTGGTTGAGTTCGGGCCGGTTGATCTACAACGGCCCGGCGGCGGTGCTCAACGCGACGCTGTCGCTGGGCGATCAGAGCGTCTCGAGTGCAATCGATCTGTCGGCAGGGGCAGCGTCAAGTTCGCCCACGCTGGTAGCGCCCGGCGTGCTGCCAGTGGTGCCCAATGTTGCAAGCCCCATTGCCTTCGCCGCCAATGCGTTGGGTGCGACGAGCGCACTGCGCTCGGTCACCCTCAAAGTAGCCGATGGTGGTGTGTTCACGGCAGTCAGCGCAGCGGACTCCGGTGTGACCGTATCGGGGTCGGGTTCGGCCACGATTACGCTCACCGGTACGGCTGCCGCGATCAGCGCCTATCTGGCGGCTTCCCCTGCTTCAATCAGCTACACCGGTATCGCCACGCGGGTCGATGCGAACGGCATGCGCGCGCAGACCCTGTTCATGGCGGTGGACGGCAGCGGCAATCGCTCGGAGGCCGAGATTGCGCTGTATGGCGCAACGGACGCGTTTACGACCACGCCGTCGATCACGTCGCTGTCATCGCGGCTTTGGGTCACGCCTGCGGTGTCCTCGCATCTGAAATTTGATGCAGCAACGCTGGGCGGTGCTGGCGCGCTCACACTCACGCTGTCGCTGCCCGCCCAGAGCCAGCTTGCGCTCGGCGCAGGCGAGGGCCTGATGGCGTCGCTTGCCCAGGGCGAAACGGGTGTAAGCGTGTCCGCGTCAAGCACGGCACGCACGCTGGTGGTGTCGGGCACCGCCGCTCAGCTCTCCGCACTGCTGGCGGGTACGACGGGCCAGATTCGCTACACCGGGCCCGGTGCAACGGCCACAGGCACGCCGATCGCACTGCAGCTTCAGCTGGTCGACAGCATCGGCCATGCGAGCAGCACCGCGGTATCGCTTGAAGCACCGACCGTATCCACTGCCACGCTGTCGGGCGCGACGCTCACGCTTCCGGTCTCACGGGTAGCGACCCCGGGCGCACGCGTGCCGCTGATGCTGGGCTCGGAGGCCTTCCGTGCCGCGGGCGCTGCGCCAATTTCAGTTGAGATCGAAGCGCCGCAGGCGGCGGTCACCGTTATCGGCGCGGTAGCCGGTGTGGTCACGCTCGCCTCGGGCACCGTCACAGTATCGGCGGGCGACACCTTCACGCGCGAGGTCGATGGCACCCCGGTTTCGGTTGCATCCACACGCCTGACCGGCAGCGCGGCCGCGCTCAATGAGCTCTTCAGTCGCGTCGACGGTGTGATGGTTGAGAGCGCAGCCGGCGGGTCGATTGCGATCCGCGTGGTGGGCGATATCAGCAGCCGCGGCCAGGTGGCGGTCACCGCTTCGCAGGCACCGGACCAGGTCGTTGCCGGCCCGTCGCTGCGTGTGCCTGCGGGCTACACGCTGCCCTCGGGCGGCACGATTCTTTTGCCCACCCAGGCCGTGGCTGGCGAAGGCGTGCTGACGCTCGTGGTCAGCACTTCGGCGGGTGCACTCACGTGGGCAGCCAGCTCGGCGCTTCGCCCGGCGACCACCGGCGAGGCCACGCTCACTG
>VGHA01000119.1 GCA_016868375.1 Betaproteobacteria bacterium
CAAGGCGGCCCCCATCCACCCAACCGTACCCACCAAGCGCGAGGGGAGTGCCGAAGACATCGCCTCAAAAGGGACCGTTGCCAATCCTGCCAATGCAACCGCTGCCATGCCTGCAAACGCACCTTCCCAGGATTTTCCCGGGCTGATGCTGGGAGCAAGCTTGTGTCGTCCGATGCCTCGTCCTACGAAGTACGCCGCAATGTCAGCGATCCAGACAATCGCCATTGCACTGACCAGGACGACAGCCCCCTGCCCCCTGAGATCGTAAAGGGCAAACCAGCAGGCAATCAGCAGCGCTGCGGCAAGCGCACGGCCGCCTGATGCTGCGCGGTGGCGTCGCAGGCGCTTTGGCCCCTCGATCAGCCAAAACAGTAACGACAGAAAACAGACCGCGATCACCAGCGGCTGAGCGAGGTCTCCCGTGGGCGCCAGAGCAATGAGGGCGGAACCACCCAGCAGCAAAGCGAACCATTCAACCGGCCCCGGATGACTGCGGGAGACGAGCCTTGCCCACTCTGAATAGGCGATGCCCAACATCAGCAATGACGCGAGCCCCCACAGCCACGGCGGCCCGATCGCCACAATGGGAATCAGAACCGCAAGCAGCGCAAGCGCAGTGAGTATTCTGGGGATCAACACAGCGGGCTACCCGTCATGACCCACCCGCCGCTGGAAGCCAGCGCCAGGCTGATCGCCGAAGAAGGTCTGAACGCGTGCGAAACGAGAGATCACCCGCGGGTCAGCCTGCAGCCTGTGCGGCAACCTGACCACTGGTTTGCCCGAAGCGCCGCTCTCGTTGCCGATACCAGTCGAACGCCGCCTCGAGCGCCTTGTCGTCAAAGTCGGGCCAGAAGCGGTCAGTGAAGTGGAGCTCGGTATAAGCAAGCTGCCAAAGCAGAAAGTTGCTGACCCGCTGCTCCCCCCCTGTGCGAATGAAGAGGTCGGGTTCGGGCGCATAAGCCATCGCCAGATGGGGCGTCAGCATGCTTTCGTCGAGTTGCTCAGGCCGGGATACCAGCTCAGGATGGGCCCTCAGGGCCGACCGCGTGGCCTGAAGAATGTCCCAGCGCCCGCCATAGTTGGCCGCCACGGTGAGGGTCATCCGCTGGTTTGTAACCGTTCGCGACTCGGACTGCCGGATCAGCGCCTGCAGACGCGGCTCGAACGCCCCGAGATCGCCCACCACACGAAGGCGGATCCCGTTCGCGTGAAGCTGCTCGACCTCGCGCTCGAGTGCGGAAATGAAGAGTCGCATGAGCACCGACACTTCTTCGACCGGCCGGCGCCAGTTCTCGGAGCTGAATGCGAACAGGGTGAGAAACTCGACCCCTGATTTGGCACAGGCTTCGACGATGGTACGAACTGCCTCAACCCCGCGTGCGTGGCCGGCAACGCGTGGCAGGCGCCTGGACGTGGCCCAACGACCGTTGCCATCCATGATGATTGCAACATGCCGGGGGACCGAGGCGCTGACCGGAACAGCGACCGTCGAGCTGGGGAACATCGGCTTCACAACGAGTACGCCAGGTTAGACCGTCAAGATTTCCTGCTCTTTGGCAGCAATCAGTTTGTCGATTTCAGCAATGTGCCGGTCCGTGAGCTTTTGAACATCGTCCTGCCCTCGACGGTCTTCATCTTCGGAGATCGCCTTATCCTTGAGCAGCTTCTTGAGCTGCTCATTACCCTCACGGCGAAGATTGCGTACCGCTACCTTGGCCTGCTCTCCCTCGGTTCGTGCAACTTTCGCAAGCTCCTTGCGACGCTCTTCGGACAACGGCGGCATGGGTACCCGGATCAGTTCGCCAACGGTGACCGGGTTGAGGCCCAGATCGGCTTCGCGAATCGCCTTGTCGATTACCTGCACCATCTTCTTTTCCCACGCCTGTACGCTGATGGTGCGGGCGTCCATGACGGTGACGTTGGCGACCTGGTTGATGGGCATTGGGCTGCCGTAATAATCGACCATGACATGGTCGAGCAGGCCCGCGTGCGCGCGACCGGTACGAATCTTTGACAGCGCAACCTTCAATGACTCGAGCGACTTTTGCATCTTTTGCTCGGTCGAACTTTTAACGGCGGACAGGCTCATCGGATTCCCTTGACTCGGTTCAGGCGTAAACCAGCGTTCCTTCGTCTTCGCCACAGACGATTCGACGCAACGCGCCTTCCTTGAAAATAGAAAAAACCTTAAGCGGAAGCCGCTGATCGCGGCACAGCGCAAACGCGGTGGCGTCCATTACCTTGAGGTTACGCCCAATTGCCTCGTCAAAGCTGATTCGCTGGTAGCGGGTTGCGGTGGGGTCCTTCATGGGATCGGCCGTGTACACACCATCCACCTTGGTGGCTTTGAGAACGATTTCAGCGCCCATTTCGGCACCGCGAAGGGCCGCAGCAGTATCGGTGGTGAAAAACGGATTACCCGTGCCGGCGGCGAAGATGACCACCTTGCCTTCTTCCAGGTACCGGAGCGCTTTGGGACGGATGTACGGCTCAACGACCTGTTCGATCTTGAGCGCTGACTGCACCCGTGACACCACGCCTTGCTGGCGCAGCGCGTCCTGCAGGGCGAGTGCATTCATGACCGTGGCAAGCATGCCCATGTAATCCGCGGTCGCGCGATCCATTCCAGCCGAGCCGCCGGCAACCCCACGGAAGATGTTGCCGCCACCAATGACGATGGCCAGTTCGAGGCCAAGCCGCGACACTGCGGCAACCTCTGCGCACATGCGCTCGATGGTGTTGCGGTTGATGCCGAAGGCATCGTCGCCCATGAGCGCCTCGCCAGACAGCTTGAGAAGCACCCTGCGAAAGGCAAGGGTCGGGGGTCCGGACGGATTGGCAGACAGATCCAAAGCAAAACCTCGGCGCGGATTGAGCCGGCCCGGCAGCGCGCGCGTGCCGCCGAGCCGGCAAACCCGGTCATTATGCGCCAATCTTCAGGCGCACGGACAGAATCAACGCGCCGCCGCTGCAGCAGCCTGAGCCGCAACCTCGGCGGCAAAATCGGTTTGCTTGCGCTCGATGCCTTCGCCCACGATGTACAGCGTGAACGATGCGACGCGCGCGCCGCGAGACTTCAGAAGCTGCTCGACCGTCTGCTTGTCGTCTTTCACAAACGGTTGCCCCAGGAGCGTGACTTCCTTCAGGAATTTCTGAACGCTGCCCTCGACCATCTTCTCGACGATTTCAGCGGGCTTACCCGATTCCGCAGCTTTTTCACGGGCAATCCGGCGCTCAGTCTCGATGAGATCAGCCGCGACGCCTTCGCGTGACAGGGCCTTGGGCTTGGTTGCAGCAATATGCATCGCAATGTCGCGCGCCAGCGTGTCGTCTCCGCCCACCAGATCGAGCAGCACCCCGATCTTGGAGCCGCCATGGACATAGCTGACTACCCGCCCCTCGGCTGCCACCCGATGGAACCGGCGGATCGACATGTTTTCACCGATTTTGCCGACCAGGGTTGTACGCACCGCCTCGACAGTCGAGCCATCAAACGGAAGCGCCGACAGGCTTGCCACGTCAGCGGGCGCAGCCTCGACCACGAGTTTCGACAGACGCGAGGCAAACGCAAGGAAGTCGTCGTTTTTGGCGACGAAATCGGTCTCGCAGTTGATCTCGGCAATCGCAGCGTTCCGAGCGTCCGAGTCGATGAATACCCCCACAACACCCTCGGCGGTGACCCGCGAGGCCGCCTTGCTGGCTTTGTTGCCGAGACGAACCCGAAGGATCTCTTCAGCCTTCGCCAGGTCGCCCCCCGCCTCGGTAAGCGCCTTTTTGCACTCCATCATCGGCGCGTCGGTTTTCTCGCGCAGTTCCTTGACCATGCCAGCGGTGATTTCAGCCATCGCCTTATTCTCCAAACATCATTGACAGCCACAGTCTCATGCGTCACGCGCCTGGCGCGTGACGGCAAGAAACAACTTACAAAAAAGAGCGGGCGCTCGGTCTGGCGCCCGCGGTGACGCGTGCGTCAGGCTTCTTCGCCCTCGACTTCGACGAACTCTTCCTCGCCAGCAGCCTTGACAACCTCCTGAAGCGCACTGCTACGGCCTTCAAGGATGGCATCGGCCGCGCCTCGGGCGTACAGCCGGATGGCCTTGCCCGAGTCGTCGTTGCCCGGAATGACGTAGGAAATGCCCTCGGGCGAATGGTTGGTGTCAACCACGCCGACCACCGGGATACCCAGCTTTGCCGCTTCAGTCACGGCGATCTTGTGATAGCCAACATCCACAACAAACAGCGCGTCCGGCAGGCCACCCATGTCCTTGATGCCGCCGAGACTGCGGTTGAGCTTGTCGAGTTCACGATGAAACAGCAGCGACTCTTTCTTGGACATGCGCTCAACGCCACCCTCGGCAAGCATCACTTCCATGTCTTTGAGTCGCTTGATCGACGTCTTGACGGTCTTGAAGTTGGTGAGCATGCCGCCAAGCCAGCGCTGGTCGACGTAGGGCATGCCGGCGCGCTGAGCCTCCTCTGCCATGATTTCGCGTGCCTGGCGCTTGGTGCCGACAAACAGAACGTTGCCGCGGTTTGCCGACAGCTGCTTCAAATACTTCATTGCGTCTTGATAAAGACCCAGGGTCTTTTCAAGGTTGACGATATGGATCTTGTTGCGATGGCCGTAAATGTAGGGGGCCATCCGGGGATTCCAGAACCGGGTCTGGTGGCCGAAGTGAACTCCGGCTTCAAGCATTTGCCGCATGGTGGCAGACATAACAAGCTCCTTACGGGTTGAGTCTTACGCGCCCGACGATCCGTCCTGGAAAGGTCGGAAAACCACCCGTTGTGCCGAGCAACAATTTAAGCTCTTCGCACAACCAAGGAGGCACCCTGGTCGATCTGGCGCGCGGTATTTGGACCCCACGACCCCCCCAGTCTCTGCGGCGCAGAGATCTGAATGTGTGCGTGGTAAGTCCCGGCTTTATTAGCGGCTTTGAATAAGCAGCTAACTTATAATCATAGCATGACCATTCAACTTAAAACCCCCGAAGAAATCGCCGCGATGCGCGTCGCTGGCCGGCTGGCGAGCGAAGTGCTCGACTTCATCGCCCCACATGTTCGCCCAGGAATCACCACCGGCGAGCTTGACCGTCTCTGCCATGACTACATGGTCGATGTGCAGCGCACCATCCCGGCGCCGCTTAATTACGCTCCGCCTGGTTACACGCCCTTTCCCAAATCCATCTGCACCTCGGTCAACCATCAGGTGTGCCACGGCATTCCAGGCAACCGAGTTCTGAAGTCGGGGGATATCGTCAATCTGGACATCACCGTTATCAAAGACGGGTTCCATGGCGACACAAGCAGAATGTTTTGTGTGGGCGATCCCTCGATCGCAGCGCGTCGCCTGTGCGAGGTCACTTTCCGCGCCATGTGGCTTGGCATTGAACAGGTTCGCCCCGGGGCCACGCTGGGTGACATCGGGCACGCCATTCAGCGTTTCGCGGAGGGCAGCGGCTTTTCTATCGTCAGAGAGTTCTGTGGCCACGGCATCGGACGGCGCTTCCACGAGGAACCGCAGATACTCCACTATGGCCGCCCGGGCACTGGCGAGCGGCTTGAACCGGGAATGATTTTCACGATCGAGCCCATGGTCAACGCCGGCAAGCGCGACATTCGCGAACTCGGTGATGGCTGGACCATCGTGACGCGCGACCACAGCCTGTCGGCCCAGTGGGAGCACACCGTACTGGTCACCGAAAGCGGTTTCGATGTCCTGACGGTGTCCGAGGGTTGCCCGGCGCGACCATCACTCGCCTCCGCGGCCTGACCACCCACTGATGAACGCTGAACTCGGCCCGCTTCGCGAGCTTCACCGCCAGGCGATTGAGTCGGCAACCTCTCATTTCCAACAGTCGCGCAATCCCGATCGGTTGCTGACCGATCTTTGCAGAACCACCGACCGCACCCTTCGTGGCTTGTGGGTTCAGCTCGCGGTCCCGTCCCGCTTTTCACTGGTTGCGGTGGGCGGCTACGGAAGGGGTGAACTGTTTCCCCACTCGGATGTCGACCTGCTGATTCTGATCGATCAGCCCTCGCCCGACGAGGTGGGCATGCTCGAGCGCTTCATCAGCGCCTGTTGGGATCTTGGCCTGCAGATCGGGCACAGTGTTCGCAACATCAACGAGTGTGTTGACGAAGCGCGTGGCGACATCACCGTACAGACCAGCCTGATTGAGCGCCGCCTGCTTGCCGGCAGCCGCGACGCATTCGATTCCCTGTGCGCAATGCTGGACGCCTCGCTCGATCCCGCCCAGTTTTTTTCAAAGAAACTGCTCGAGATGCGGGCTCGTCACACACGCTATGAAGATACGCCTTACAGCCTTGAGCCGAATACGAAAGAGAGCCCGGGCGGGCTGCGTGATCTTCAGATCATTCTGTGGTCCAGTCGGGCAGCGGGGCTGGGTGAAAGTTGGAGCGATCTCGCCAAAAAGGGTCTGATCAGTACCGCCGAGCTGCGCCAGATTCGCCATAACGAACGCGAGCTGAAGCGGATCCGGGCCTGTCTTCACCTGGTGTCTGGACGGCGCGAAGACCGCCTGGTGTTCGACCTGCAGGCGCAGGTCAGCAGCGCGCTGGGGCTGCATTCGGGCGACGCGCGGCAGGCTTCAGAGTCTCTGATGCAGCGCTATTACTGGGCCGCGAAAGCTGTGGTGCAGCTCAGCACGCTCCTGCTGCAGGATCTGCGCGAGCGGCTATCACCCGCAGCCACAGGTGAACCAGAGCCAATCGATGCAGAGTTCAATAACCGCGGCGGTCTTCTCCACATCTCTGATCCCGACTTATTTGACCGCGACCCCTCCGCGATCCTGCGGGCGTTCCTGGTCATCACGCGTCATCGTGAGCTGCACGGGATGACAACCGCCACGCTGCGAGCCATCTGGCGAGCGCGCACGCGTATCGATGCCGCGTTTCGACAGGCACCTGCCAACCGACTGCTGTTTCTCGAGTTCCTCAAGGCTGATCACGGCGTCACCCGCGGGTTGCGCCAAATGAATCAATGGTCGGTGCTCGGTCGCTATCTGCCAGTGTTTCGACGAATCGTCGGTCAGATGCAGCACGATCTGTTTCACGTGTACACGGTCGACCAGCACATTCTGATGGTGGTACGCAACCTGCGCCGGTTCGGCATGGCCGAGCACGCACACGAATATCCCTTTTGCAGCCACTTGATGACCACGGTTCGCGCGCCCTGGCTATTGGTGGTTGCCGCCCTCTTTCACGACATCGCCAAAGGCCGGGGCGGTGACCATTCGGTGCTCGGACGCCTGGATGCCCGTCGCTTCTGCAACGCTCACGGTCTTGGCAAGTCCGACCGCGAACTGGTGGAGTTTCTGGTTGAACATCACCTGACGATGTCCTCGATTGCACAAAAACAGGACCTGTCGGATCCCGATGTGATCGATCGATTCAGCGCCTTGGTACAAACCGAAGAGCGGCTCACCTGCCTTTATCTGCTCACCGTTGCCGACATTCGCGGTACCAGCCCCAAGGTTTGGAACGCCTGGAAAGCGAAGCTGCTTGAAGATCTGTTTCGCGCGACGCGACGGCGCCTTGCTGGAGAAACCCATAGCGCTGATACGGTGCTGGATAGCCGGCGAGGCGAAGCGGTTCGCCTGCTGAACCTGCAGACAGTCGATCCAGAGCGCTACGCCGCCTTTTGGACGCGGCTCGGGATTTCGTACTTCCTTAGAGCCGACCCGGCCGATATTGCCTGGCATGCCCGTGTGCTGACCGATTTCGCCTCTGGCGCCGTCCCAAAGGTCAGAGCACGGATGGCGCCGATTGGCGAAGGGTTTCAGGTGGTTGTCTACACGCACGATCAGCCCGAGCTATTCGCGCGAATCTGCGCGTATTTCGACAGCCATAACCTGTCGGTTCTGGACGCTCAGATCCACACCACCTTGGACGGCCATGCGCTCGACAGTTTTCTTGTGATCGACCCTATGGCAGAGATGGGATACCGCGAGCGCTTAAGCCTTGTTGAGCGTGAACTGGCCGACTGGCTGAGCACATCCGGGCCGCTCCCATCACCGGTGCGTGGCCGACTGTCCCGCCGATCGCGGTATTTCCCCGTGACGCCAACCGTCGACCTTCGACCGGATGAGCGCGGCGGAAGATACCTGCTGTCCATCACCGCGCATGACAGGACGGGTCTGCTGTACAGCATCGCGCGCGTGCTTAGTCGGCACCAGGTCAGCCTGGTCAGTGCGCGCATCATGACGCTGGGCGAGCGGGTCGAAGACGTGCTGGTGGTTCAGGGGCCGGTGTTTGTCAAGGCACGCGGCACGCTTGATTTCGAAACAGAGATGCTGTCAGCGCTTCAAAACTGAGGCAGTCAGGCCACCGTAGCGCGACACATTTCGGCAAGCACCCGCTGAACAGTGGTCATTGACCGGGCAAGGCTTGCCATGATTGCCTCAACAGACACTTCCGCCTGGTTCACGTCGGTGCCAGCCGCTGCGTTGGCAACCACCGCGAGACAAGCATAGCGCAGACCCAGTTCGCGCGCGAGCACTGCCTCAGGCATGCCGGTCATACCGACAACCGTGCAGCCATCCTTCTGAAGCCGTCGAATCTCGGCTGCGGTCTCGAGCCTGGGCCCGTTGGTGCAGCCATACACCCCAGCCTTCACCACGGGCACCTGCAGACGCGTTGCGCTTGCAACCAGACGATCGCGAAGGCCGGGGTCGTACGGCTCGGTGAAATCGACATGCATGACGTTACCGTCATCGCCATCAAAGTAGGTGGCGTCGCGACCGCTGGTGTAGTCGATGATCTGATCCGGCACCACCAACGCGCCGGTCGGGCAGTCCGTGGCGATTCCACCAACCGCAGCAACCGCGACCACTTCGGTTGCCCCGGCATCGCGCAGCGCCCACAGGTTTGCGCGGTAATTGATTCGGTGCGGCGGAACCTTGTGGCCGTGCGCGTGCCTCGGCAGAAACAGAACGGGGAGCCTTCCAATGCGGCCTTTGACGATGGAATCCGAGGGGTCGCCCCAGCGGGTGTCGCGCTTCATGCGGATAGGATCTGCGAGCTCCGCAAGCTCGTAGAGGCCACTGCCGCCAATGATTGCCAGCACGTGTCGGCTCAGCTCAATTGAATACGCGCAGCGCAGCCGCTGAACCGGCCGGCAGACCCGCCGCAGCCAGCGCCACGAAGCGCTGCTCAATCTCATGAGCGATGGTCTCGATGCTGCGATCGTTCAGCGCCTTGCCACCATCGTCGATGATTCGGCCAGGCAGCCGGCGCGCGCAGATCTTGACGCACTCGACCATCGCCGAGAAGGGCTTGCTGCCAGGATCAACCCGCGGTACGTCAAGCAGGAAGCTCAACCGGTTTGGCCCCTCACCAAGTGATACCGAAAACAGCGTCTCACCGCGTGGCCCGAGTCGGGCATAGCGATTATTGCCCCGCTCAACGACCGCAAGTGGCCCGGCCAAGGCAGCAAGATGTGAAGGCCCGAGCGTTTCGGCTGCATCCACGTTGATGCATACCTGCGCGTCAAGCTTCGCGCTATCGGCGTCGAGTGCGCGCGCACGCGCCAGCACGCCGGACATGTCAGCGATCTCGACCCCAACGCCAAGCGCTGCCGCAAGGTCTCGGATCCGTTGCGCGAAATCGGTGTATTCCAGCGCGTTGACCGGTCCGGATCGATTCGCCAGCAACAAACCGAAACGAGCAGACGTGCACACCTCTCCCGCTCGCGGCAGATGCCACCCCTCGGCTTCAGGCTGCGGACCGAGCACTTCAAGCGATACCGGCTTGCTTCCTGATCGCCTGAGCGTCTGCCCGAGCGATACCAGTCGCTCGGCCGCTACCGGTTGGACAAACCGAAGCAACGCGATGCAATCGGTACGCTCGGATAAAGCATGACTGGTTCCAGCGTTGGCAACAGCCGGCGCTTTCGGAGCGGGCGTCGGCTGCTCGGCGGGCGTTGGCGCAGGCGACGGGGATGCCTGAGCAACGGCGGCCTGCGAAACCGCAGCAGGTCGTTTGACTGGAGACGCCACAGACGTTGCTGAATCCGGTTCGGCAAACGATACCGCTGGCTGGGCTGCGCCGGGTACCGGCCGCGAGTCAACATACACAAATGGCGCAGAGTCGCTTGCCGCCTCGTCCGAGGGGCTCGCAGGCGCGGGCTCATGTACCCGGCGTGGCTCACTCTCGGGGATCGCGCCCAGTTGGGGTTCAGCACGCATCACGGTCTCGGGAGGCGCATCGCTCAGCCCGAAACTGGGCTCCGGTCGAACCGCGGCAGGCGTTGGTCTTGCATCGGGCGCTCGAGCTTCGAAAGGCTCAACGACCGGGCGCTGAGCGGGCGGTGGCGCCGACTCTCGCACGGACAGCCGGCGTAGACGCCAAGACTTCCAGGCGTCCCAGAACACGACGGCGCCGATTGCCAGCGCAACGAACAGCAAAATGCTGACGGTCAGGCTATCGATCATGCTGCCTTGGCGAAGCTTGCCGCCGCCTCGAGATCAACCGCAACCAGTCGCGACACGCCTTTTTCCTGCATCGTGACCCCAATTAACTGCTCGGCAAACTCCATGGCGATCTTATTGTGCGTGATGAATAGAAACTGCGTCTGCGCGGACATGGCTCGAACCATCTCTGCATAACGCTCCGTGTTGGAATCATCCAGCGGCGCGTCAACCTCATCCAGCAGACAGAACGGCGCCGGGTTGATCTGAAATAGCGAAAATACCAGAGCAATGGCGGTGAGGGCCTTTTCGCCGCCCGACAAAAGGTGAATCGACGTAGTGCGCTTACCAGGAGGTTGCGCCATCACCTGAATCCCAGCATCCAGTATTTCCTCTCCGGTAAGAATCAGCCGCGCCTCCCCGCCACCAAACAGCCGGGGGAACAACTCACCAAAATGCCGGTTGACCGTGTCGTAGGTATCGCGCAGCAACGTTCGGGTTTCACGATCAATCTTTCGGATGGCGTCCTCGAGCGTGGTGATGGCCTCATTGAGGTCAGCGGTCTGCGCCTGCAGAAAGCCCTGACGCTCGCGCGCCTGGGTGAGCTCGTCAAGCGCAGCAAGGTTGACCGGCCCCAGCGCGGTGATTGCGTTGGTCAGCCGGGTGACCTCGCCCTGGAGCCAGCTGGGTCGTGGTAAGGGCTCGGCAAACCGCTCGCGCAGCGCTGCCTGGGCAGCTTCATCGACCGAGGCCTCGAGCAACTGTGCCGTGTTCTGCTCACCGTTGAGGCGCGCTGCCTGCTCCTCAAGCTGAAGTGCATGCAGGCGCTCACGCAGGGGCTCCTGCTCGCGCTCGGCGGCCAGGCGCGTCTCGTCGCCCGATCGTAACTGCTGCCCGACTTCGTCCAGACGCTGACGCGCCGCGCCAAGCTCCGCCTCGGCCTGCACGCGGCCAGCCAGCGCTTTTTGCAGGGCCTCTCTCGCGTCGGAATCAGAGATATCGTTGAGTCGGGAGTCAATCTGCGAACGTTCGTCTGCGGCCGCCCGCATCTGCGCGACCGCAGTCTCAGTGGCCTGATTCAGACGCTCGATCAGAGCCTCGGTCGAGCGCACAGCGAAATCAGACTCGCGCGCATCGGCTTCGGCCTGCCGCAACTGCTCACGGCGGCGCTCGAGGTCGGCCTCGGCCTCCTCCATCGCAAACTGATGCTCCTCCGCAAGCTGTTGTGTTTCGCCCAGCTGCGCATCGAGTGTTTCGAATTCGTCGGCCAGTTCAGCGAGCGTGGCCTGAAACTGCTCCGACTGCTGAGCGATATCCTCGAATTCGGAAACAATACGCTCCCGGCTGCCAGCCAGTCGGCTGGCCTCCTGCTCGAGTCGCTGCGACTCAAGGCGCAGCGAGGACAGCTCACGCAGCCGGCGCGCATGCTCCTCACGCACAGATTCGAGTGTCGCCCGCGCTTCGGCAGCGCCTGACTCGGTCCGGACAGCGTGCCCACGCGCATCATCAACCAGCATCTGCTGCGCACGCTGTTCACGGGCCAGATTGTCAATTTCCTGCAGTCGGGCAAGCAAACCCTCTGCTTCGGTATCCGCTGCATGAAGCGTTGCCGAAAACCGACCTACCTGATGCCCTTCACGAACCACGAACAGGCCACCCGCCGGCAGCGTGTTTCGATCGCGAAAGGCCTGATCAAGCGACTCAGCCGCGTAGCAACTTGAGAGCATGTCGGCGAGCATTGCCTGAACGCCGGCGTCCGGACAGTGGGCAAGCGCTGCAAGCGGGCGCAGTGACGGCGAGTGCGGTGCGGCCGGCGCGCCAATTTCACCGGAATAAAACGAGATCTTGGCTGGGGGCGGGTCGGACGCCAGCGCTGAAAGCATCGACAGGTTGCCGAGCTCGAGTGCGTTGACGCGCTCGCGAAGCGTGGCTTCGAAGGCGGCCTCCCAACCCGACTCAATCTTGAGACGAGGGTGAAGACGCGCAAGACGCTCGAGCCCGTGCCTCTGCAGCCACGGTTGAACCTTTGACTGACTCTCAAGCCGCTGCTGAAGTTGCCGTAGCGCAGACAGGCGGGCGTCAGTGCGCGCGAGCGACGCCTCGGACTCGCGAAGCGCCTGCTGCGCGGGCGCGCGTGCAGCATCGAGTTCACGCCAACGGCTGTCAGCCTCTTCAAGCGACTGCTGCAGTTGCGCTTCGACCTCTTCGCCCGCTGCAACCGCTTCGCGACGGTCCTCAAGTGCCGACGGATCAATGCTGGATAGGCCCGCGAGCTCCGCCTTCAACCGGTCATGCCGGATCTGCAGCGACTCGAGGCTGTTTTGCGCATTGCGCTGACGGAGCGCGGACAGCTCGATCGCCTGGCTGGATTGCGCTGCCAGCTTCCGCGCGGCATCGAGCGCCAACCGAGATTCGCGCACACGCGCCTCGGCCTCGGGAAGCGTGTCGGCGAACTGCGCAGTGACGGCCGCCTGGGTCTCGGACTGCTCCTGTTCATGCGCCAGTCGTTCGCGAGCCGCTTCTCGCTCAGCCTCTGCATTGTCCAGGAGCGTTCGCGCGCGATTCGCCTGCTGCTCGAGCGAATCGAGCCGCTCACGAAGTTGCCCCTGAGTCTG
>VGHA01000120.1 GCA_016868375.1 Betaproteobacteria bacterium
TGGGAGCTGCCATTCCCGGATGATGCGTAGTGGAGCACAGAAGTGGCTCCACAAATCTGAACAGCTGAGATAAAGCAGACTCCGGACAAACTGTCGGGTCCAGTAGGACCCGCGAAAAGGAGTTTTGCGATGAACAAGAAGGCATCAGGGCGGCGCAGCCGCCGATCTCACAGTCCTGCCTTTAAGGCCAAGGTGGCGCTGGCGGCGCTGCGGGAGGACAAGACCATGGCCGAGTTGTACAAGGAGTTCGAGCTGCACCCCACGCAGATCAACGATTGGAAGAGGCAACTGCTGGACCGTGCGGCCGACGTGTTCGGCAATGGCGCGGCGCCTGAGCCGGTGGATCTGGCGCCGCTGCACGCCAAGATCGGGCAACTGGCGTTGGAGAACGATTTTTTAGAAGGCGCGCTCACCAAGGCGGGGTTGCTGAGCGCAAAGCGATGATCGACCGTGAACATCCACTGAGCGTGGCGCGCCAGGCCAAACTGCTCGACATCAGCCGAGGCGCGGTCTACTACCGGCCGCGACCTACCAGCGATGCCGACTTGGCGCTCATGCGCCGTATCGACGAATTGCACTTGGAGCGCCCCTTCATGGGAGCCCGTATGCTGCGGCGGATGTTGCTGCGTGAGGGCGTCCGTGTGGGGCGGCGGCACCTGGGCACGTTGATGCTGCGCATGGGCATTGAGGCCCTGTGCCCGCAGCCAGGCACCAGCCAGCGCAATCCCCAGCACAAGGTCTACCCCTATCTGCTGCGCAAAGTGGCTGTCGGCCGTGCCAATCAGGTCTGGGCGCTGGATACGACCTATATCCGCATGGCCAGGGGGTACGTCTACCTGACCGCCCTGGTCGATGTCGCCAGCCGCCGGGTACTGACCCATAAGGTGGCCATTACGCTGGAGGCCTGCCACGCCCGCGAGAGAAGCGGTTTCGCAAATTCGGACACTGGGATAAAGGGTGACGGCCTTGCTCAACTGGGCGAAGATTTCGCCCATACGAGGATGTGGACAGGGCCTAGAGAATCCCAAGATCTGCCTGGGCCTGGGCGAGCTTCTTCGCGGCCTCTTGGAGCTGAGGCGTCAAAGTCGCTAGCTGATTGGCGGCGCGCTGTCGAAATTGCTGCAGTTCCCCGGGGCCTGCTGCCAAGACCCGCTCCAGCGAGATGCGCTTGGCCGCGAACCTCGAACGTACCGCATCTCTGTCACTGGTAGAGACTGCTGCGGCCGGATTGAACTGGAACTGCCGTTCGCAACTGCGCCGCCAGTCAACGACTGCTCGCGCCAAACTCTCGCCAAACCCGCGAACCTGCATGACCTGGCTTTTAGTAACGTCAGCGGCGGTCTCGATGCCAAACGAACGGAGCGCAGCCTTGCGCGCTTGACCGACGCCGGGGATGCTCGCCCGGTCGATGGAGCACGTGTTCAGAAACTTCTCCTTCTGCCGCTCCTGCGCCGTGGCATGGAGCCGGTTCAGCTCTTCTTGCTCCATTCTTGGAAGGGCCTCGAGCTCGTCCTTCAGCTTGGACAGCTCCGATCGGCGGGCATTGAAGCCTCCTGGGCCAGTCTCCTTATTGGTTCGCTCTACCAGACGGTCGTACTCCTGCTTAGCGGCGTCCAAAACTCTCTGTCTAGCTGCCCGCTCATCGCTCCGCGTTGATGAGCCGGCATCTCCTGCTATTGCCCATCCCGCCCATCCCACCAGTAGGCCAATAAGCCACGCGCCAGGGGCAGCAATAACGATGGCCAAAGCGATGACTATCGCAACAACCTTGTAGAACGTTGCCGTACTGTTGTGCCACAAACAGCCAATCAGATCCCCTCTTGCGGCGTCGCGTCCCGCATCGTCACTCCGCTAAGTCTCATTTTGAGAGTCCATAGCCGACACTGGCCGGCGACGAGCCAGCAACTGGTCGATGTTCATCGCCCCACTGAGTGGCCGAGCGTAGAACCGATCGATCATCTCAGGGCTGGTTCGAGCATTGCGTGCCAGCACCAAGGTGTTGATGGTACCGCCATAGAGCAGTCGGTACATGATGCTGGTGTGACGCAGTGAGTACATGGACCGAGGCTCACCCGTGGTGCCATGCCCCAGCCCAGACAGTGCCAACAGGATTTCAAACTGACGCTGGAACTGCTTGAGGGCGTAGTCGCGTTGCTTCGCTCCGTACTCGGGCAGAAACACATAGTGCTGATCCCCACAGGCCACACCCGATCGCTGATGCCGATCCCGCAGTCGTTCATAAACGCCCGCAGCCTGCGTCATCGTGGTAATGGGATCGCTGTGCCCCTTGGTCGGCGGAAGACGCAACCGCAGATAGCGATACCGACCCTGCACCCGATCCACATGCCCGTGCTGCAGCACCTTGATGTCAGTGGGGCGAACAAAACTGTTGACCATGAACTCGATCACCGAGGCCAGATCCGCAGTCATGTCCACATGCCGCATGAGATCGCCACGACGCGGCTCCTGTGCGGCCACATCCACGATCTGTGTGGCCACCGCACCCCCGCTGTCGCGATACTTGCGAACTTCGAATCGGTGACCCGCCAGTCTGCGTGCCCAACGAACCAACCGCAGATACTCCCTGGGCATGAACCAGCCTCGGGGATTGTCACGCACCGAGACCACAGGCATCTCGGGCACCGCCGTGATCACGCCCTGTCGCGCTGCATGTTGCAGCAGTTTGCGAACCAGACGCACATAGGCACTGATGGTGGACGAGGTGAGATCGTCTTCGCTGATCTGATTGAGAAACTCGCTGACCTGCTGGTAGTTGATTTCGGTGATGTCCCAGCCCGAGAAGAACGGTGTGATCTTCTTGTCGAAGCGGTAGACCATGTTGTCGTAGGTGATCTGCGTGAGTTCACCGCGACCCAGTTTGGCCCGTTCACTGGCCAGCAAACTGTTGAGGAGCGTGTCGTAGGCCGAGGCAGATCGCGTTGCCGTAGGTCCTTGCCTGATCCGCTGTTTGATGTCGCTGAAGTATTGCTTGGCAAACGCGATGGCGGTGATGCGATCTTCGGTGCGTGTGCTGCGTCGGTAGGTGCGACCTCGTTCCCAGTAGCGAACCCACCAGAAAGGGCTGGCTCGGTGCTGGTAGATGTAGAGCACTGAGGGGTAGCCACGAATGCGTTCACGGTAGGTGGCCGTGGTGCGATGTGGTTCTCGGGGCGGTCGGGCAGCGGCTCGGCGTCGTCGTGGGCCTGGTCGGCTTTGGGGCTTGGGTTTTCGGCCGTCAGGGAGCGGCGGGGCAGTGGAGTTGGGTGGTCGCTGTGAGGCAGATCTCATCAGGTGGGCGTGGTCAGCATCACACTGATGCTATGACACACGAGCCCAGTGGGCGACCGAAATCAGGCCTGCAGGTTTGGTCCCTAGTCAGAGCGGACCCGCCTAAGCCCTGCGATCAGTTCTGGCACGTCGACTGTGATGATGTTCCACAAGGTGTCGTTGTCGATACCGAGGTATCCGTGGATCAGTCGATTTCGGGTGGCGATGATTTGCCGCCATGTCCGATATGTAAGGCTGCCAATCCCGCGCTCGCGGCTCAGACATCAATCAGGCTCTGCTCGACGTAGGGTTTCAACTCAGCGCGAAGCGCTTTGTCCGTGACCAGATCAACGGGGCGACCCAACATATCTTCGAGACAGAAAAGTACTCCGAAGTACCGCTTGGACGTGGCTGGCCCATCAAACGACACCAGGATATCGATGTCGCTCGATTCAGAGGCCTCATCTCGAGCCATAGAACCAAACAATGACAGACGTGTCACCCCGAATCGGGTGCTCAGTTCAGGGCGGGACTGGGCAAGCAGCGTGAGGACGTGTTGTCGGTTCAAGGAGGGTCGCACAGCTCAGCTTTCGCTCTCGATACTTCGACGTACGGCTATAAGTCTGTCCCGCAATGTTGGTAGGTCCCGCTTGACCGTATCCCACACTACCTTTAAGTCGACCTGATAGTAGCCGTGCACAAGGATATTCCGCATGTCATAAGCAAAGGACAGAGGTAAGTCGGGGTTTGCCTCGACGAATTCCGGTGATACACGCTCGATATTGCGACTTGCCTCCCCGATCACTGCGAAGTTTCGGATGACAGCATCCTGAATGAGCTGATTAGAAAAAAACTCGTTCTCATCAAGACCCGCGCAGTATCGAAAAATACGATCAATTGAGTCAACGATGTGGTCCAAGTAGTTGGGGACGCGTAGAGGGTCCCGGCTCATATCGGGCGAGCCTCGGCGATGACAGCGGCTCTGAACCGTTCTGGGAGAGAGTTGGGGGTCAGCACATCGACTTCAACTTTTAATAGAGCTCTCAGCTTGTAGCGAATTGCCCCCAAATCGAACAGGCTTGTTCCTTGGCTCGGATCAATCAAGATGTCAAGGTCGCTGTCCTCGGTATCCATACCGCGGACAACGGATCCAAATACGCGGGCGTTTGTCGCTCGATGAGCGGCGACAATCTCACGAATTTCCTGTCGATGGGCGTCTAAAGCTTCAGAGGGTCTCATCGGTGGCTCGCGGGTGTTCGCAACGAAGCGTGGCTAAAACAAACAGCCGCCCCCTGAGATCATAGCGAATCAAACCGCGCAGATGAAGATGAGCGCTTATATTTACCGCCACTGGGTGGCAGCGATCAGATCTGCGGTCTGAGCCATCTGTGCCCGCCAGCTGTAGTACACCACGCGGTGTACTACAAACGCCCCACCGACCGCTCGGAATCAGCGGTTTAAGCGTTTGCTTTTACAGAAGTTTTTGGTGGGCGGCACAGGGTTCGAACCTGTGACCCCTGCCGTGTGAAGGCAGTGCTCTACCGCTGAGCTAGCCGCCCCATGTGGGGACGCGGATTATACGAGGGCGGCTGAGGCTCTGGCAAACCAAAGCTCTTTGTTCTGAAGATTTCTTCGGATTGGCGGGTCGCCCGCTCAGGGCTTGTTCATGCCAGCCTGCCGGACCAGCGCGCCGGCGCGGGTATGGTCGCCGGCGATCTGGCGTGCGAATTCATCGACTGAACTGCTGGAGGATACGAGCCCAAGGCCTTCAAAATGCGCTCACAGCGCCGGGTCATCAAGCACGCGTCTGAAATCGCGATTCAGCGCGGCAACCGTTGCGTCAGGGGTGCTGGCTGGCACGGCAAATCCGTACCACTCGGGCATCTCGCCAGCCTGTGCCACGCCGGCCTGGGCGGCAGTCGGCGTTCCCGGAAGAACGCTGATCGGGTCCGTGCCGAAAAGGACGAGCGCGCGGAGCTTGCCGGAGCGCACGTGCTGGGCAACGGAGGTGGGGTTGGCCACCAGCAGCGGAATATGTCCCGCCAGCACGTCAATCACCGCGGGGCCCGCGCCTTTGTACGGCACATGCGTCAGGTCGATCCCCGCGGCGGACTTGAGCATCTCGCCCGCAAGTTGAGGACCTGATGCACTTGAGCCGTAACTGATGCGGCCGGGCTCGGCCTTTGCGAGCGCGATGAGTTCAACGAGCGACTGGGCTTTGAGCGACGGATGCGCAACCAGGACAAAGGGCTGCTGCGTCGCGCGGGTAACAGGCTTGAAATCCCGAAGCGGATCGAGTCCGCCGTCTTTGTAAAGATGTGGATTGACGGTGAAGACGCCCTGGTGTGCAAGCAGCACAGTGTGGCCGTCGCCAGGTTGCCGAGCGGCCTGAGCGCTACCAACATTGCCCTGCGCACCGGCCCGGTTGTCCACGATCATCTGCTGCCCCCACAACTGCGAAAGCCTCTCCGCGACTGCGCGACCGACCGCATCCGTACCGCCGCCAGGTGGGAAGGGAACGATCAGGGTCACGGGACGCGTAGGCGTAAACGCTGCGGGGGGCGCCGCGTTTTGCGCCTGTACAACCGGAGCGCCAAGCGCGAACAGCATCAGGGTGCGCAGAATCAGGCCAATGAAGGGCGACGTTGCGCGCGTGGGGCGGATGGTCATGGGCGTCTCCTCACTGCGGGTATGGTTGGGAATAGCGGCTCTCGAATGCCTTGATTGGGAGCCATCTTCCAAACGAACGATTCAGGAACTGAGCGTCGGTGAAATCTTTGGACCCTCTGACTTTGCCTAGGCAGGCAGGCCCGTCTACCATCCGGCTCCCACTGCTTTTTTCCACTCCACACTTCGGAGCGCTTAGCGATGAACAACAAGGAACTTTTTGACCGCGGCCTGCAGATTCGTAAAGAGGTGGTCGGCGCTGAATACGTCGAAAAGTCGCTGGCGGCGGCCGATGACTTCACACGACCGCTTCAGGATCTGGTGACTGAGTACTGCTGGGGCGCGGTCTGGGGGCGCGAGGAACTGCCGCGCAAGATTCGCAGCATGTTGAACATCGCGATGATTGGTGTGCTGAACCGTCCCCATGAGCTCAAGCTGCATGTGGCAGGCGCACTGCGTAACGGCGTGACGCGCGAAGAAATTCGCGAGGTGCTGCTTCAGGTTGGCATTTACGCGGGCGTGCCCGCAGCAATCGATGGCTTCCGCGTTGCGCGCGAAGTGCTTGATGCTGCCGACAAGAAGGCCTGAACGGCGTAATGATTGATGGATGCGCCCGCCCGCGCGTGGCTCGGCCTCGAATGGGTGGGCGCTTGCGCTGTCGCGATTACTCAGCGGTCAGATTTCTCTCTTTGATGATCTTGTCCCATTTGGCAAACTCGCTGCGCAAGAATGCGCTCGCCTGCGCGCGGCTGCTGGCCACTGCATTGAGCCCGTCGCGCTCAAGCACCTGACGCATCGCGTCGGTTCGCATCGCCTGGGCGACGCCCGTATTCAGTCTGTCGAGTAGTGCCGATGGCGTACCGGCTGGCGCCGTCAGGATGAACCAGTTGAGCGCTTCGAACCCAGACAGCGTCTCGGCGACTGCAGGGACGTCGGGCAGGGTAGACAGACGGGTCAGCCCCGTGGTGGCCAGCACCTTCAATCGGCCACTGCGCACATGAACCATCGATGAGCCCGGGTTGTCGAACATCAGGTCAACCCGGCCTGCAATCAGATCGGTGAACGCAGCGCCCGCGCCCTTGTACGGCACCTTGTTGACATTGATCTGAGCGGTGGCCGTCAGCAGTTCGGTGGCAAGTCGCTGGATTCCGCTGCTTCCAGGAAGCGGAAAGTTGATCGAGGTGCCACTGCGGGCCATCTGCATTGCCTCGGCAAAGGTGTTGGCCTTGAATCCAACCGGTGCTACCAGAACCTGCGGTGTCGAGGCGACGATCGTGATCGACTCGAAGTCTTTCAGGATGTCGTAAGGCAGCTTGTGTACGAAAGATGGCGTAATGCCAAACGCTGCCGAGCTGATCAGTAACGTCGTGCCGTCAGGCGGCGCCTTGGCAACTTCTGCTGCTCCTATTTGCCCGGTGGCGCTCGGGCGGTTTTCAACTGCCACCGATCGCTGGATGGCCTTGCTCAACTCGCCTGCCAAGGCGCGTGCAAGCACATCGACGCCGCCGCCGGCAGCAAACGGGACCACCAGCCGGATGGGGCGATCCGCCAGATCCTGGGCCCAGACGTTCGCGGCGTGCAGCGCTGCGCACGATGCGATCGCAGCGACTGCGACGCGACGATTGATGAGGTTCATGAAGGTGATTTCCTCGAAAATTGGGATTCCGACGCGATCTGCGTCGGGTCTGGAAATCGCCCCATCATGTCGCTTTGGTTTTGCAGGGGATCTCCCTGACTGTAAACGCTCGACTGCGGCCGCTTCCAATTCGATTCCGGAAACTGCCGACTCGTCAGATCGGGAGGCCTTGATTCACCTCAAAGGTCATCGGGGTAATCATTGCAAGTTGCCGCGCATGATGTTTCCTACCGCTCTGGTCAGGTTCGCACCACCAAGGGGACCCGAGTGAACACGCTTTCCACTGCGCCAACGCTTGATGCGCTTATTCGCGAAATTGATCGGTATCACTTGACCCCCGGTTGGATTCCGCGTGCCAAGCCACTGTTATGGCCCGAGATGCAATCTGCCTTCGTGCCGGCCCATTGGCGTTATGCGGATGCCCGATCGGGCATGCAGGCTGCAGGCCGACTCATCGGTACAGACCTGGCCGAGCGGCGTAACTTCGTGATGCGCAACCCGATCCCTGGCAACGATACCGCCACATTGCGAACGTTGATCTGCGCCTATCAGTCAATCCTTCCGGGCGAAAAGGCGCGGTCGCACCGTCACGCGTCGCATGCGCTCCGGGTCATTCTTGAAGCGCAAGGTGCTTTTTCTGTCGTCGACGGTGTCAAGCACCCCATGGAGTCCGGCGATATTGTTCTGACGCCTGGTGGGTGCTGGCATGGGCATGGGCACGATGGGGACGAGCAAGCCTTCTGGTTTGACGGTCTGGATGTTCCGCTGACGCATCTACTCGAGCCGATGTTCTTTGACGAGCATCCACAGGGTTTCGAACCCGTTTTGCAAGAAGACCTGCGATCGCCTAATCGCTTCGCATGGAAAGACACTTTGCAGGCGGTGTCCGAGGCCGAAATCGACCCCTGGTTCGGCGGCACTGTACAGCTCCCTGCGCCACTCATGCCAACCATTCAGCTCACGGTTCATGGTTGGCCAGCGGGGTGGCGCAACCGACCGTTTCGCCACAGCGCCAACACGATCCTCGTTGTCATGAAAGGACAGGGACGTTCGGTCATTGGCGACCACTGCTTCGACTGGCAATTTGGCGACACCTTGGCGGTACCTGCGTGGACGCGTATCGCGCATGAGTCCCACGATGACAGCGTGATGTTTGCGATGTCAGATGAGCAACTCATGCGTTGGAGTCGCTACTACCGCTTCGAGGCGCTCGACGGCGATCCCGTCTAAATCGATTCTGGAATCTGCTGGCCCGTCATCTCAGGTAACCGTTACGATTGCGCCCACACCCTGGTGGGCTGAGCGTTGGATGCCATGAGAGTCCTGAACGGAAAAGTGGCGCTGATCACCGGATCGATCGGCGGTATTGGTCTTGCCGCGGCGCATGCCTTGGCCGCGCGCGGCTGTTCGGTGATGCTCAATGGCCTCGAGGGGCCAGCGCTGGCCGAGCCCGCACTTGCCGCGTTGCGCGATCATGGCGTCACGGCGCGCTATTGCCAGGCTGATCTGGCTGACCCGCGCGCAGTTGATCGCCTGGTGTTCGAATCCGCCGCCATCAGCGGCGGGGTCGACATCCTGATCAATAACGCGGTGATCCGCCACTTCGCGCCTGTCGATGCGTTCCCTCCCGAGGCCTGGGATCGCGCGCTCGCAGTCAATATCAGCGCGCCATTTCACGCGGTGCGGGGCGTGTTACCCGGCATGCGGCAACGCGGCTGGGGGCGCATCATCAACCGACGTCGGTATACCGCGAGCGCGGCACACCGAATCGCGTGGATTACTCGACCACCAAAGCTGCTCTGGCGGGCATGACCCGAGCCGTTGCCGCCGGAGGTCATGGGGCAGGGGATCACTTGTAACGCGGTAAGCCCCGGCTCTGTGCTCACGCCAAATATCGAGTCGCGCCTTCAAGCGATGATTGCCGAACGCGGCATTGACCGCGAGGCCGCGACGCGCGAGTTTCTGGCGGGCAAACAGCCGGTCGCGCGGTTTGTTCCGGCGGAGCATGTGGCGGAGCTGATCGCCTTTTGTGCAGTGATGCGGCCGCTGAGATCAACGGCGCCAATCTTCCTGTTGATCATGGATGGCTCGCGACATGACGGTCGTGAATCGTGATGGTTCGCTTAGCCGGGCACTGGCCGATGCGGTGATCGGTTGGCGCTGGGCAGACATGCCAGCGCCTGTTCAGCGCCAGACGCTGCGCTCGCTGGTGAATTTCTTCGCGTGCGCGCTTGCAGGCTACCGCGACCCGGCTGTCACAACCGCTGCGCGTGTGTTCGCGCGGCTCGGACCAGCGGGGCATTGCACACGGATTGGTAGCGGTGTTGCGACCAACGCGTTGCACGCAGCCTCGCTCAATGCCATGGCTGCCAATGTCCTTGACTTTGACGACACGCATATGCCAACGATCGCGCATCCAACGGCTCCCGTGGCGCCGGCTGCGCTTGCGCTCTCGCAAATGCGTCGCATCAGCGGAATCGAGCTGCTGGAGGCCGTTGCTGCGGGCATCGAACTTGAGTGCCGCATTGCCCTCGCAATGTCGCCCGGGCACTATTCGCGCGGATGGCATATCACCTCCACCTGTGGCGTTTTTGGCGCTGCTGCGGCCGCTGCCCGATTGGTCGGGCTCGATTCTCAGCAGACGGTGTGGGCCTTCGGCAGCGCAGCGGTTCAGGGCGCGGGGTTGGTGGAAATGCTGGGCACGATGTCCAAGAGCCTCAGCGTGGGTAATGCAGCCGCCAACGGAATGCTTTCAGTCTGGCTGGCCGAGGCGGGGTTTGCTGGTCCGCCCGCCCCGCTTGATGGCGAGCGGGGCTTTGTCCCGGTGTTCGGGCCCACCGTCAACTGGCCAGCACTCGCGGAGGGGTTGGGTGAGCGCTGGGAAATATTGGCGAATACTTTCAAACCCTATCCGTGCGGTGTGGTGCTCAACCCCGTCATCGAAGCCTGTCTGACGTTGCGCCCGTCGGTCGCAGAACGGCTCGAGCAGGTTTCGCGAATTGAATTGCGCGCGCATCCGCTGCTTCGCCAGCGCACCGATCGCCCCGGGGTCAACTCGGGAAAGCTGTCCCAGGTCAGCGCACAGCACGCGGTGGCCGCGAGCTTGTCTCGCGGGCGTGCAGGTCTTGATGAATTCAGCGATGCGGCCGTGAGTGACCCCCGTCTCAAGGCCTTCGAGCGCATGCTGAGGTTCGTCGATGATGAGTCGCTGGGCGTCGAGGCCGCCGAAGTCACCCTGTTGATGGCGGATGGTGCGCGACTGTCCCATCGGGTGGATGCCGCACATGGCAGCCTGGCATCGCCGCTCACCGATGACGAGTTGTCCGCCAAGTGCCGCGAGCTGGTTCGTTACGGTGAAAGCGGGGTTGATGCCGAGGCGCTGCTGGATGCGCTCTGGCGTCTCGAAGAGGCACCCGATGCCTCGGTGCTGCTGACGCTTGCAGCGGGGCGGCACGGATCGGTTTGAAAGGAACCCAAGCATGACCACTCAACAGACAATCGGTTTCATTGGCATTGGCGTGATGGGGCAGTCCATGTCGCTGCACCTGATCAGGGCGGGCTACGATGTGCTGGTCTTCGATGTGCGCGCCGAGGCGATGGCGGTGGCTGTCAAGGCAGGCGCTCGCGCCGCGGCAAGCGTTCGCGAGGTCTGCGATCAGGCCGCGCTGGTGTTCACCAGTCTGCCTTCGCCCAAAAGTTTTTCTGACGTGATGACAGGCGACGGGGGCGTTATCGCCGGACACGCGGTCCGTGTTGCGGTGGACACCTCAACCGTGGGGCCGCGCGCCACGCGTGCCGCGGCCGAGGCCCTGCGTGTGCGCGGTATCGAGTTGGTGGATGCGCCAGTAAGCGGTGGCGCAAGTGGCGCCGAGAAAGCCAGGCTTGCCGTGACCGTATCGGGGGCCAGCCAGGCAATCGACACCGCCATGCCGATTTTGAAGCGGTTTGGAAAGCCGACCGTGGTGGGCGCTGAGCCTGGTCAGGCACAGCTGCTCAAGCTGCTGAACAACATGTTGTCGTCGACCGCGTTCGCGGTGACCGCTGAGGCCTTTGTGGCTGGCGTCAAGGGTGGACTTGACCCCAAGCTGATGCTCGATGTGCTCAACATCAGTAGCGGCCGCAGTGCCGCTTCGCAGGAAAAATTTGTTCGTCAGGTGCTGCCGCGCACCTTCGATTTCGGCTTCCCGATTGCGGGGGTCTGCAAGGACATCGGCCTTGCTGTTGAAGAATGCGAAGCGTTGGGTGTGCCGATGTGGATTGGTCAGCAATCGCGCCAACTCTGGAACTTTGCGTTGAAGCAGGGCGCTGGTCATCGGGACATGACCGACATGGTGCGGTTGATGGAGGCGTGGGCAGGCGCGGAGCCGCCCGAGCCGGTGCCCGCTGAATCAGCCGCGCCTTCCGCAGCGGGTTGACGACAGCGACTCGGCCCAGGTGCGCTTTAATCAGCCCAGCGTAATCCCGGTGCGCTGAATGACCGGCCCCCAGCGTCGCGCCTCGTCTGCCATCAGCCGCGACAGATCTTGGGGGCTGCCGCCAGTGGGCGTCATGCCCTGACCCATCAGTTTTTCCGAGATTGCCGAATCGCGCAGTGCGTCATTGAATTCGCGATTGAGCCGCTCGACGACAGCCGTGGGCGTACCCGCCGGTCCAACGATTGCGTTCCAGGCGATCGCCTCGAAATCTTTGAGCTCTGGCAGCCCGGATTCTGCGAGGGTTGGCAGGTCTGGAAGCGGCCGGTACCGGGCGCGGCTGGTGACAGCCAGCATGCGAACGCGACCGGCCTGCACATGCGGCAGCAAGGCGGGCGCAACGGTCATGATCATTTGGGTGTCGCCGCTTGCCACTGACAGCGCCGAAGGCGGCGAGCCGTTGTAAGGAATGTGCAGCGCGAAGGTTCCAGTGGCCACCTTCAGCAGCTCCATCGACAGGTGCGATGAACTGCCGTTGCCGA
>VGHA01000121.1 GCA_016868375.1 Betaproteobacteria bacterium
GGATTCCATCGGCAACGACCTGGTCGATATCGTTGTACTGGCGAACTGGAATCTTGCCATCGGCGATCAAATTCGAGCATCCCACATTGAAGTAGTAACCGCCGCCGCGGTTCAGGTACATGAACTGCCAGCCGGTTTCATCTTCTTCATTGATTCGGAAACCCGCCCGCTTCAACGCCTCGATCAGGTCCCGGTCAATTTCACGCGCCTGCACTGCGAGCATGCGATGCAACTTCTCGAACCAGGCAAGCGGCATTGATGCTGCGATCTGATCGCATTCATCCAGCGTGCGGCCTTCGTGGTAGAGGGTGTAAGGCAGTTGCCCTGCAGGCTCCACCCCCACGATGAGCGTGGGGCTGCGCTGCACCATGGTGACCGACACGCCGTTGGAGTAGAGATCCTGCGCGACGTCATGGCCACTGGTACCCGTTCCAACGACCACGGCGTGTCGCCCCTTCCAGGGCTTGGGGTCTTCGTAACGGCTGGAGTGCACTGCCAAGCCGCGAAACGCCTCGAGCCCCGGTAGATCAGACATGATCGGTGTGCCGCTTGCCCCGGTTGCCATGATGATATGGCGTGGCCGCATGGTGCGTTCGACGCCGTTATGGCGAATCCGCGCGATCCAGCAATCGTTCTTCTCGTCGCGCTCGGCACCCAGCAACTCGGTACTGGTCCAGTAGTTGATTTCCATCGCGTCAACGTAGGCTTCAAACCAGCTGGCCAGCTTGTCCTTCGGAAGGTACGTCGGAAAATTGGGCGGATACGGCATGTAAGGCAGGTGGTTCGCGTAGACCTGGTTATGCAGCGTCAGCGCGTGATACCGAAGTCGCCAGTTATCGCCTATGCGCGCATAGCGATCAATGACCAACGCATCGACATCGAGTTGCCTGAGACGCGCTGCGATCGATAATCCCGCCTGCCCACCGCCAACCACCAGGACCGTCGGGTCACGGTCGTCGTAGCGGGAGTCACACTGGCGTCGGTCAAGCCAGTTGGGGCCGCTGAAGTCGCGCGAATAGACCTCGCCGCGCGGCCGCCGGCCACCGATTGCCTCTTCATGGCCTTTGAACTCGTCGACCTCAGTAAACAAGGTCCAGGCCTTGGGCGCATCGCCATCCAGGGACTGGGGGTCGAGACGTACGATGCCGCGGGCACGTGCCGTTTCGGTTTCAAACCGGAAAAAGACCTCGATGACGGTGTATCCCGCGCGCAGGACCTGAGCTGGCGAAGAACGCTGCGTATCGATCGCAAACGTTCTGGGACGTCCATCACGGCTGGCCGTTGCAAGCGTCTGCGCGATCAGCCCTGCGCCGCTCAGCGTTCGGATTTCACCGGTGAAGGTGACCATATCGCGCCAGTGCGAATCGGCATGAAACAGCGCTGCAACATCACTTGCATTCGCCGCGGCAAGCGCCGTAGCGAACGACTCCAGCCAACGCGTCGCGGCGGCCACTTCGGTCTGTTCTTCTACTGCCATCATCATGTTCAGTTTCCCGAAATAAAACGCAGGTCGACTCAGCTCAAGATTCTACGAATATCCGCGCCGGAGAGATCGATATCGCTCAACCGGATCAGGCCGCCTTTTCGGAGACCGTGGCGGGCACATCGGGCATTTCGCGCAGCAGGCGACCAGCACCGGGCACGCTTGAATGTCCCCCCAGCATTTTCAAGATCTGCCAGATTGCGACGTTGTTGGTGGTGAGCACCGGCTTTTGAACCTTTGCCTCCAACTCCTCAATGATTGGCAGGGTCCACCAGTTGCCACAGGCCAGAAACAGCACATCAGCGTCCGGCCTATCGGCCTTCAAACCCAGTTCGATGGCCGTCTGAGGGGGCATCCGACCGATATCGTTATTCCGGGTGACCTCGGCGGCCTCCTGTGACAGCACCTCGATGCCGTGAGACGTCAGAAAATCGGTTACCTGCTGATTCGTTTGCGACGACCAGGGCCCTGCCAGAGCAACGCGCCGGGCCTGATAGGCACCCATCGCAGCGATCATTGCGGTCGCGGCCGTGGTGGCGCGCTTGCCCGTGGCGTCGTGAATCCGCTGGATCAGCTGCGCATCGTAGCCTTTGCCCATTCGGGTTGACGGTGCGGTAGCCGCCAGCAAAATGACATCGACGTCGGCATCAGCCAGCTTGCGTGCCTCTTTCTCGAGCTCGGCGACAATCTTCAGAGTGGAATCGGGATCGACGCTTGCTAGGCCCAATCGGGTGACATGAAGCGACACGTTGGAAGGCAGGGTTGCCGCGAACTCAGGCTCCTGGGTTGAATTTGATGAGGGCACAAGCAGGCCCACCCGTTGCTGTTTGACGACTCGCTGCATGTGATTTCTCCCTGTCGCAATCGCGACCTTATTCGGGCCGAATACCAGCCGCTTTCATCAACACTGCGTATCGCTCCAGATCCTTGCGAACGATATCGGCCATTTCCTGGGGACGGTTTCCTACCGGCCCACCTTCTCCTGCGCGCTCGGCTGCCTGCCTGAACTTCGGTGTTTGGATGACCTTGACGATTGCGGCATGCAGCCTTTCAACAATCTCTGGCGGTGTGCGCGCTGGCAACCACACAGCCGGGGTGACACCTGCCTCGAAGCCGGGATACGTCTCTGCGATGGTCGGAACGCCGGGCAGCGCAGACACCCGCTCAAGGCTGCTGACCGCGACCGATTTGAGCTTGCCACTCTTGAGATGCGGCAGCACCGAATTGACGCCCGAGAAGTAAAGCGGGACGTGCCCTCCCATCACATCGGCCAGAGCCGGGGCGCCGCCTTTATAAGGGACATGCGACAGACGAACCTCGCCCCTGAGTTCGAGCTGCACCATTGCCAGGTGCGCCATGCCTCCAGTACCGAAGGAAGCATAGGTGATTTTCCCTGGCTGCTCACGCGCCAGTCTGATCAGCGTTGGAATGTTTGCGGCGGGAAAATCAGGATGGGCAACGAGCACCTGCGGCACCGTATTGATGACCGTGACAGGAATGAAGTCATTGACCGGATGGAATGGCAGGGACTTCACCACATGCGGATTACCTGCATGCGCAGACAGCGTGCTCACCAAAAACGTATACCCGTCGGGCGGTGACTTCGCCACGATATCGGTGCCGATGATGCCGTTGGCACCGCTTCGGTTGTCTGCAGTAACAGGCTGCCCAAGCTCAGCCGACAGGTCTTCGATAAGCCTGCGACCAGAGAAATCAACGCTGCCACCCGCCGGGTACGGAATGACCATCCGAAGCGGCCTCGCTGGCCACGATTGTGCCGCCACCATCGCTGCGTTCGTCAGCAGAGCAGCCGCCAGTCCCAACGCAAGCCCAGCGCGGTATGTCAGTCGAACCATCAGTGCTCTCCTCATCTCTTCCGCCTATCTTTGCGAATGCCTTGAATTGATGAGCCAAAGCCTAGCGCAAGCCAGGGGTGAGGCGCCACCGCCTGGTCCACTTCAAGAATTCAGGCATGACATCAGCGCCGCCACCTCGTCGGTTGCCCCTGGCGAATCAAACCGCCTTAAAGCCTGAAGAAGCGGCAGGGTATTGACCCCAATGATCGGCTCGACCGTATCCATGAATTTGCCTTCGATGTCGCGCCAGGACATTGGCCTGTCCAGACACCCCAGCGCTGCGGGGACTTCAGCCCGAAAGGCCTCACCTTGCTCGAACTCAACCCAAATTCGTGCCGCCCACCGGGCTACCGTCGTGTCAGTCTCCACGTTGACACGTCCGGCCAGCTCACGCCGGCGGGAGTCGGCCAAGCCCTCCTCGGAAAACTCGGATAGCACGGCGCGCCGCCCCTGCAAGCCGAGGGCAACGCAATAGGGAATGCTGAATCTTGCCTGAAGGATCGAGGAAGGCGTGTGATGACAGGCGATGACCGGTGCAAGCGGATTCACGGTGAGCGTCACCGCGCGCGGAATACGCTCCCTCAACGCGGGATAGGCCAGTAAAGCCGCCTCGTATGCCGCATGAGTCAGCTGGCAACTCGGGTACGGCTTGAACGTATTGTCCAGAGTGACCCAGCGCGGATCCGAGCTGTGCGGTGTGGGCTGACGGCGTTGCAGCATGGACCCGAACAGTCCCCTGCCCGCATCCTCGAGCAGACCCGCCGGCGCACTGGAGCCTGCAGCCGCCAGTTCCGCCGCAATCACGCCATTCATTGCTGCCTTGCCTACCGCAAATGGCTTCGCAAATGAACCGGCGGCACCCATCAAGCCGCCCGCCTGGGCTGCTGCCAGACACAGAGTCGTTGCGAAGTGGTGCTCATCAAACTGAAACAGCGCCGCGGCGGCGGCCGCAGCCGATAAATGGCCAAGAACCGACGTTGGATGCCACCCCCGCGCGGCGAGCGTTTCACCCACACCGTCGAGGCCGCTGCGCGCTCCGATTTCGACGCCACACGCGAAGGCTGCCAGCATCTGCGCGCCACTGACTTGCCGGTGGTAGCCGAGCGCAAGCACGGCGGCGAAGGTGGGGGCCCCGGGATGCAGCAGCGATGCGATATGGAAATCATCGAAATCGAGCGTATGTGCAGCCGCGCCGTTGATCAGAGCCGCCGCTGCCGGCGCGGCTCGCTGCCCGTCAAGCACGGGAGCCCGCCCAACCGATTGCCACTGGTGTACCGAATTCGCCAGCGCCCGCGCTTCGGGGTCTGCCATGCCCGCGAGCCCGACCGCAAACCAGTCAACCAGGGCCATTCGGGCGCCGTCGGCGACTGCTTCCGGCAGCGGTAACGTGGTGACTCGCCGATAGTGCTTGCCGAAGGTCCGGATGACCGAGTCCGTCGCCTCAAACGCTGCATCAGCATGGGATGTCTGCATGGGCGAGACGATAACCGATCCGAAGGTGGCCCCGGCTGCGGCCTGATCAATCGCCATTTCATTCAATGGAGAGCGGTGCGCCCCGGTTCGTGGCAGGATTCGGTTGATTCAGCTTCGCGGTACGCGCGACGCCCTCCCCCGGTTCATGACGCCTCCCTCCAAACTCCCCCAGCCCCCGCAGCAACTGGCTCGCGCCATCGCCTACATGATGGCGATGGGAGCGATATGGGGTCTGCAGATCTCTCTGGCCAAAATCGGTTCGAACCATCAGATCGATCCGGTAGCCTGGATGGTCTTTGTGAATGGCGTCGGCGCGCCAGCCCTTCTGATCATTGCAGCCTGGCGGGGCACTGACCCAAGAGTTCTGTTGCCCCACGGCAGGTATGCGCTGATCGCTGGCATTACCGCCATTGCGATTCCAAACACCCTGGTCGTGCTGGTGATGGGGTATCTGCCCGCAGGACTGGCGGCAGTCCTCAACACACTCTCTCCGCTCATGACCTATGCCATGGCGCTGGGATTCAAAATGGCCCCCCTGCAGGGTCTCAGAATCGCCGGCCTGGGCTTCGGCGTGGCGGGAACGCTCATGGTGCTGTTGCCCAAGACGAGCCTTCCCGATCCCGCAAGCGCCCCCTGGGTGCTGATATGTCTGCTGATCCCGCTTTTTTACTCGATCTCCAACATCTACATCGCCCGTCAGCGACCCGCCGGAATCGACTCGATCGCCCTTGCCGGTGCGATGCAGGCGGGATCATTCGCGTGTCTTCTGCCGATCGCGCTGGTTCGCGGCATCCACATTCCGTTTCCGCCCAGTCACCTGGGCGACTGGGCTCTGCTTGGCCACGCAGCATTCAGCTGGCTCGGCGCCCTGCTGTTTTTCGAAGTTATGAGGCTGGCTGGTCCGGTATTTTTCAGCCAGACCGGTTTTCTGGTGACCCTGTGGGGGGTATTCTGGGGCTGGCTTTTTTTCGGTGAATCCCACAGTGTCTGGGTCTGGGCTGCGATGGTGTCGATATTCACCGGGCTCGGACTCGTGACCCGCGCCAGCCGATAGCGCCCGGCAAACTCCTGGAGGCTCTCAACATGTCTGACAACCTGTCACCCGAATTCGTTGAACAGATGCTTGCTGCACAAAGCTGCGCGGTAAAGACTGAAGACGCGGCGCTCATCGCGGCCAATCTCAGTACGCAGCTCCGCACCGCTTCTGCCGGCTACGACACGTTGGCCTTTGAGGCCGAGCCATCGGGCTTTGATGTGGCCATGCGCCAGGGAGCCATCCGATGAGCGATCTCCACAACCTTACGCTGGCAGAAGCGTCGGCCGCCATCCAGGCGCGACGGGTATCCGCGGTCGAGCTGCTGCAGGCGCAATTGACTCGCGCCCGGGCGGTCCAGCCTGCCATCAATGCGTTTATTCGAATTGATGAAGAGCAGGCCCTGGCCCAGGCGCACGCCCTGGACGCGCAGGCTGCGCGAGGACACTTCCTCGGACCGCTCCATGGCGTTCCGATGGCCCATAAAGACATGTTCTATCGCACTGGCCTGGTAACAAGCTGCGGCTCGGCAATCCGCTGTAGCACCCGCACAGACACGACAGCGACTGCGCTTCAGCGGCTCGATGCAGCGGGTGCCGTCGACTTTGGCACGCTGAATATGGCTGAATTCGCCTACGGCCCCACCGGTCACAATGTGCACTTCGGGGCAGCCCGGAACCCGTGGAACACCGCTCACATCACGGGGGGGTCTTCGAGCGGCTCCGGGGCTGCGGTGGCGGCCCGTGCATGCTTCGGTGCGCTGGGCTCAGACACCGGTGGCTCGGTCCGGTTACCGGCCTCGTTGTGCGGCGTTACCGGGTTGAAAGTCACCTACGGACGTGTCAGCCGGGCGGGCGCCATGCCGCTGTCCTACTCAATGGACACCATCGGGCCGCTCGCGCGTACCGCACTCGACTGCGCAATGATGCTTCAGGTCCTGGCGGGCCCTGACCCCCGAGACCCCACTACCCCCTCACAGCCGGTTCCCGAATACCTGAATCGGTTACGGCAGCCGCTGGGTGCCCTGCGTGTCGGAATTCCCAACCAGTTCTTTCATGACGACTTGGATCCCGCGGTGGCCCGCTGCATCGAAGATGCTCGTCGAACGCTCGCCAGCCTGGGTTACCGACTGGTTCCGGTTGACATTCCCGACATGCGACCGGCCGAGGTGGCGGCCACGCATGTGATCGCCGCGGAGGCGGCCGCACTGCACGGCAATTGGCTGCGTAATCGACCTGGCGAGTATTCACCGCAAGTCCGCGCGCGGCTGATGCGCGGACTTGCAGTCCCTGCGCCCCGATATATCGATGCATTGAGGCTTAGGGGCGAGTTGTTGCAGCGCTTTCTGACCGAGGTATTCAGTCAGGTGGATGTGCTCCACCTGCCCAGCCTGGCGATTCCCACCCCTACTCTCGCTGAGACCGATGTTGGAGGTGGCGAGCGGATGGACCGAATTCTTGCGCTGCTTACCAGATTACAGCGCCCGCTTAACTTCCTCGGCCTGCCGTCGATTGCTCTTCCTTGTGGGTTTGCCGGGAACAACGTGCCGGTTGGCATGCAGATCGCCGGCCGGCCATTCGCCGAGGACGTTGTGCTTCACCTGGCCCATGCTTTTCAGCAGGCGACAGACTGGCACGCCCGTCAGCCAGCGCTCGCGTGAATTCGTACTCACTGGACGCCCCGCCCGCCTAAAGTTTCGCCCGGCCCAGTCGATTGCCTAAACACGGGCACTTTGGGTGAAACACGATGCCCCCGCTTTGAAGGGACGGGTTGATGGATTTCGGGTTTTTTCGGGCGGCATCGCGCGGCTCATTCCGGCTGGTCGCGTCGACAGAGTCGGGTGCAAGCCGTCAGATCGATATTCCTGCGGGCCGCACGACACGCGTCGGCGCGCTGTCGGGCGAAACATTCGAAATCATTGATCCCGCGACGGGGCGCTCCGTTCGCAAATTCAGCGCTCGCCGCATTGGTCGCGCCCTCTCCCTGCAGCTTGGCGATACCGGGGCAGCCACCCTGGTAATCGAAAGCTTCTTTGCCAATGCTGCCGAGGGACAAGACCGGCTGGTCGCCAAAAGCAGTGGCGACAGGCGGCTTCGCTACCTGACCGGCGACGGCGAGCCATTGGGGCTCGAGTCGCTCGACGGTACGCCGCAGGTCGTCAACCTGGGGACCTGGAACCCACCACCGGTTGCTGAGGCGGCGCCCCCCGCGCCGCCGCCAGCCCCTGTGGCGACGCCTGCCGCATCCACTCAGGCCGTTGAGGCCGCCGATGCCGCGGGCTCCAGCAAAGGCGCAATGGGTTCTCCCGGAATTCTGGCAGGGGTCGTCGGCCTCGCCGCGGCAGGAGGCGGCGGTGGTGGTGGCGGCGGTGGCAAGGCCGCAGCCCTCCCTCCTGCCCCCCCGACTCCCTTGTCGGTCTTCGCGGACGAAGCCAAAACCGATGGCCTGCTTTCAGGAACCGAGCTCTCGGACGGTACGACGATCTCGGTTCATCTGGCCTCCGGTACTGTTGCGGGCCAGCGTCTGACACTCATCCTGCGGGCGCCTGACGGCACCTCGGCCGAGCTCAGTGAACCACTCACCGACGCGCAAATCGCGGCCAAGGTCGCGGTACGAACACTCAGCGCAGCGGACTTCGCTCAAAAAGGGCTGAACCCGATTGGCGGAGCTTGGACGGTTCAAGCCCGCCTTGACGATGGCCACGGCCAGTCGAGTGGTACAGCGTCGTTTGGCTTCGCCATCGATGCCGCAATCGATATACAAATCTCGGTAACGGCGGGCCCTGTCAGCACAGGCGTTGGCATTCGGGTGTTTGACCCTCAGGGGCGGCCGCTTCGCGTGTACGACGCGAACGATCAACTGCGCGACTTCATCCCGGTTGAATCCGACGGCACCGCGCGCCTGCGGGTGAAGAACATCGGCTATTCGGGGCCGATCATGTTCCGGGCGATCGATCTCAACGGCAGTGCGCCCAACTTTGACGATGAAGTGTCGCGCGAAATGCGCTCGCTTGGTATCGATCTTCGCGCCGTCGAAGTCATCGACGCTGCCAATCCAAAGTACCGCAAGGTCGGCGATAGCGCCTTTTTCGAAGTGGCGATCACGCCGCTCACTGAACTGGCTGCCCGGCTCTCCGGTGCCACCGAAACCAGCGCACCCGCCCAGGCAGCCTCAGTGATAGCGGCCAACCAGCAGGTGGCGACAGCGTTCGGGCTTGAAGGAGTATCAATCACCGATCGCCCGACCGCAACCAACTCGCCGCAGTTCATGTCTGGGAACCGAACCGAACTGAACAGCGCTGAGAAGTACGGCCTTGCCCTCGCAAAGCTATCCGGTGTCGACTCGCTGAATAACGGGCGCATCTCCGACACGTTGGAGCAATTTGAACGTTCGCTGAAAGAAGGCCTGTCGAACAACAATCCTGGCCAGCTGTCAGCACTCGGACGCGACCTGCTAGATCAAGGACGCGATGTGGCGCTTGCTGCGGCTCAGGAGGGTACCGGTACCTTTGCGAGCACAACGCCCGCCATGCTGATGCGCAAGCTGCTGGGTGATCTTCGCATCGATTCGCAAACGCTCGACGCAGGTGGGATCAGCATTACAGGACAGGCCGTGCCGGGCGGAAAGCTCTCAGTCGAAATCATCTCCCCGGACGCCGGTCCAAGAAAACTTGACCCCTTTGCAGTGGCCGCTGACGGATCGTTCAGCATTCGGATTGCCGCAAAAGCCATTGACACGGTTTTGATCACCCCGGTTGACGCCCTCGGCGCATCGGTGGGTGAACCTTTGCGGGCCCCTATCGCGCCCAAGCTCCTCACCACCAGCCTCACACAGGTTCAGGGTTCGGGCACCCCCGGCGATAAGGTCGAGCTGCGCTTTCTTGAAACGAGCGGCAAGCGCTCGGACGCGGTGATCGTCACCATCGACGAGACTGGTCAGTGGCTCTACCCCTTTCCCAGCCAATCCCCCTCACCTCTCAAGGTCGAAGCGCGCACCATTGATCCGGCTGGCAACGTGTCCTGGATGAGCGAAAAGGCAGTGGGACAACCCCTGCTCGGTTTGGTTGCCACTGGCGGTCTGGACGGCTATCTGAATGCCGGCGAAATGCTCACCTCAAAGCTCAACTTTGAGGTCACGCTTCCTGCTGAGGCGTTACCAGGCGATATCGTTCGTAGCGTGCTGACGCGGCCCGATAGCGGCGAAAGCATGATCAGCATTACGCTGCGTCCGGCCGATGTCATCAATAAGCGGCTGATGGTCGAGTTTCCGCTTCCAGCAACGGGTAACGGCACCTACGAAACAGCCACCACGCTACGCAGCCCGGACGGCGGCACCGCAGCATTGCGATCAATGCTGGTGGTCGATACCGTAGCGCCAGTCGCTCCAACGCTTGATTCCGCTTCGGGTCTTTGGTTGACCGGCCGCACTGAGGCCGGCAGCAAGGTGGACGTTCGCACTGCCGATGGCAAGCTGCTCGGGGTTTCCGACGTGGCGGGTCGCGAAGGATTATGGGCAATCCGGCTCGACAAACCGATCGCTCCTGCCACGTCGCTCAGGTTGCAAGCCACCGACCTCGCTGGCAACAAAAGCACGGCAGCAACAGGCGTATCCACCGCACCCGATGTGTCCATTCTGATGGCGGTTGACGACCAGGCGCCATCGGCGGGTCTGCTGTTTTTCGGCGCACGCACCGACGACGTCAGCCCGCTGCTGGTGGGCACGCTGCGGCAACCCCTGCGTGCAACCGAGCAACTGGTCATCTACCGAAACGATATCGCGGTGGGTACCGCATCGATTGACCAGAACAACGCCACCAGCTGGTCATTTCAGGACGGTACCGGTCCATCGGCAAGTCTGCGCGCACCGCTTGCGCAAAATGCCGACCGCGAAAGCTACGCCTATGTCGCAAAGATTGAAGAGCGCGGCTATGCCCCCAGAGTGTCAGCGCCTTTCCGGCTCGCCGTGTTCGAGGCAGCGCCCGCTATCGCTGGGGCTGGGGTATCCGCAGCGGCCGATGGTAGTGTTGACTGGACAGACCTGTCCGAGCAGGGTGGCGTTCGCCTGGTATTGACGCTGCCCGAACGCGCAGCAGTGGGCGATCGCTACACCTCGGTCGTCGGCAATCCGCTCGGCGAAAGCCTGACCCTCACCAACCTGATCAATGAAAGCCATCTCGGGGCTGGTAATGTCGTTCAGGTTGTTCCGCGTAACTGGCTGATCCATGCCGGGGGGTACCAGGTGGACACCACCTACGTGTCCGCGGTCACCAGTCGATCTGGCCAAAGTTCGCAGACAAGATTCACCCTCAACCTGACACCCATCGCGGTTCGTGAAACCCCGCTAGACGATCTTCTGGTCGCGGGCGATCTGGCCGTCTCGTACAACTCGGGCGATGGCAACGACACCCTGATAGGCGGTCTCGGTAATGACACGCTGAACGCCGGCGCAGGAAACGACTCGGTGGACGGCGGTGCCGGCAACGACGTCATTTACGGCGATGGCGCAGATCTTCTGTTCGGCGGCCCGGGCGACGACCGCTTCACGATGGGTAACCCCACCGGGGTGATCCTGCGCGGAAACGAAGGCACGAACACGCTCGATATGACGCCGATTACCCGGCAGCCTATCGTGCTCAAGCTCTTTGGCTTTGGCGAGTTCAGGATCTATGTATCAGACGTTCAGTTCAACCCCGGTTACGAGGTCACTGAGCCGGCGCTGGCACAAGCGCCCTGGAACCTGACCGTCACAGGATACGAGGTCACCGAGTTTGCGCTGGGCGCACAACCCTGGACCGTATTTGGCAGCAGGTTTGATGACAAGATCGTCGGCGGCAGTAATGACGATACGTTGTTTGGCGGGCTGGGTAACGATACGCTAAACGGTGGCGCCGGCAACGACCAGACCGACTACCGCGACGCCAGCGGTGCTGTTGACGTCAACCTGCTCACGGGTACCGCGTCTGGACCTGATGGCGCGGATACGCTGATCAGCATCGAGCGCATGGGTGGTTCGGCGTTTAACGACACGCTCACCAGCGGTGCTGGCAACGACACGATTATGGGACGGGCTGGCATGGACCGGTTCGTGATCCACGGGGGGCGCGACGAAGTCATCGATCTGGGCTTTGGCGCTGACGAGTTGCAGGTTCAATCGGGCGCGCGCGCGGAAGCGCTTGTCGTGCAAGCATGGAGCGCCACGGCCAACAGCTTCAACGAAGGCCAGGCCGCCTTGACCTCTGCAGGTTATTCGGTCGATCTTTCCTCTGTCGTTCGGGGCAACGGCTGGCATCTCAACAACACCGGCGGCGCGACGGTCTTCACCGGGTCGCGCCTGAACGACACGCTGACCGGAGGGGCTCAGGCTGACACCCTGGTGGGTCTCGAAGGTAACGACCTGCTCACAGGAGGGCTTGGCGGTGACACCTTTGAGGTGACAGCTGGCACCGACACGCTTACCGACCTCGGTCGTGGTCCCGATATCGTGCATGTCGAGGCTGACGCCACGCTGAACGCCGATGTGGTCGCCTCCTGGATTGCAGGCCCGATCAGTTACAACGAGGGCAACGTCAACCTGTTCACCCCAGGAAT
>VGHA01000122.1 GCA_016868375.1 Betaproteobacteria bacterium
TCGCAGCCGCAATCAGTCGGCGCTGATCTTCAGTTCGCGGGCGAGGGTGCCGTAGCGTTCGTTGTCGGCCTTGACGAACCCGGCCAGCACGCTTGCGGCGCCGCCCAGCGGCTCAACGCCAGCGGTAGACAGGCGTGTGCGGACATCGGGCATGGCAATGACCGAGTTGATCTCGGCATTGAGCTGATCAACGATGGCCTGCGGCGTGGAAAGCGGTGCGAACACCCCATACCAGGCATTCACCTCAACGCCCTTCACACCCTGTTCGGTTGCGGTGGGTACATCTGGCAACAGATCCGAGCGCTTGGCCTCGGTGACCGCGAGGGGCACGAGCTTGCCCGACTTGATGTGGGGCACGGCGCCGCCCAGCCCGACGAACAGCAGCTTGACCTCACCACCCAGCGCAGCATTGATGGACGGTGCCACGCCCTTGTAGGGAACATGCAGCAGGTCAACGCTGGCCGCTCGCTTCATCATCTCGCCGGCGAAGTGCATGGGTGAACCGTTGCCTGCGCTGCCATAGGGCAGGCCCGGCGACTTGCGTGCCGCGTCGAGCGCCTCTTGCAGGCGGTTGGCACCGAGCGACGGATGCGCCACCAGCACAAGCGGCGTGGTGGCTGGCGCAATGACGGGGACCAGATCGCGTGCAACGCTGATGCCGCCGCCCGCGCCGGCAGGCAGCACGTGCGGAGAAATGACAACGGTGTTGGGTGTGAAGAGCAGGGTGTGCCCATCGGCTGCAGACTTCGCAACAAAGCCTGCACCAATCAGCGCGCCTGCACCGGGCTTGTTGTCGACCACCACCGGTTTGCCCAGGCGGGCGGTGAGCTTCTCGCCAATGGCGCGGGCAGCCAGATCGGGGCCGCCGCCCGGCGGGAAAGGAACGACCAATGTGACGTTGCGGGAGGGAAATGCGCCTTGCGTGGCCTGCGCGGTGGCCGACGGTGGCAGCGCCAGGCTGGCGGCAACTGCGACTGCGGTAGCGGCCAGTGCGACTGCACGGCGGCGCGTGAATAGAGCCTGAGGACGAATCATCGGGTTGTCTCCTGCTGATGAATTCAATGATTGTTTGAAATTGTCACTGAAGCGGTGCGTTCCATGCGTCGTAACCATAGACCCAGTCCGCATTTCCCGGGCCTCGCATCCATTGGTTGCCGCGCGAGCCGATCTGGATCTTGGCCGTGCGCTCGCGGCGCGCTGCTTCATAGCGCTTGAGCGCGGCTTCAATCGGTGTGCCCGAGTCAGGCGCCGGGGCCATCTCAGCAATCGGGGCAAGCGCTCTGCCGAGCACCACCGCGTCTTCGATGGCCATGCCTGCGCCCTGGGCCATGAACGGCAGCATCGGGTGGCAGGCATCGCCCAGCAGCGTCACCCGCCCCACGCTCCAGTGCGCGAGCGGCTCACGCTCATAGAGCGCGCTCTTCATGACGCTTTCGCAGGCGTCCAGCAGCTTTCGCGCATCGGGATGAAACTGGCGATAGACCTCGCGAAGCTCATTGACGTCGCCTGCGGTGGTCCAGGATTCCTCGGTCCAGCTGGGCTGTCCGGTGGTGGCAAACACAAAGGTTTCGCGACCCTGATTGAGCGGAAAGGTCACGATCTGAACATCGGGGCTGGGACCCCACCATTTCGTGAACGCTTCAATTTCAGGAACGCCGCGGACCCGATCGGTGGGCACGACAGACCGGTACGACACTACGCCGGTGAAGCGGGGCGACTCTTCACCAAAGAGCGCCGCCCGAACGCGCGAATGAATGCCATCGGCGCCAATCACCACATCGTGCGAGACAGCGGCGCCATCTTCAAAGCTTAGCGACACGCCTGAGGCGGTTTGCGACAGCGAGCGGATCCGCTTTCCGAACTGCACGCAGTCGGCGGGCACTTCTGCGGCCAGTGCAGCCAGGAGGTCGGCGCGATGAATGGTGACCTGCGGTGCGCCGTACTGCTGCTCGGCGACATTCCCCATGCCCAGACGCGAGGTTTCATGACCGGTATCCCAGTCGCGGCTGATGCGGAACGTGGGCTGCGCACCTTCGCGGCGAATTCGTGCGCCGATGCTGTTGTGAAAGCCATCGAGCGCGCGCACAACATTGGGGGTGAGGTTGACGTCGGCGCCCACCCGCATCCATTGCGGCGCCTGCTCATACACTGTGACCTGATGGCCGCCTCGACGCAGCGCGATCGCCGCGGTCAGTCCACCAATTCCGCCGCCTGCGATGCCGATATTCAGTGCAGTCATGTTTCTGTCGCTCCCGAGCTCAGTCAGAAGGTGCCGGGGTACGAGCCGCCATCCAGCAGCACATTCTGGCCGTTGATGTAGCCGGCATGCACGCTGCAGAGGAACGCGCAGGTGCGACCGAATTCGTCGGGCGTTCCGAGTCTGCGGGCGGGATGACGGGCGATTCGTTCGTTGCGAACCACATCGACCGGTCGGCCTTCGCGCCTGGCCTGCGCGGCAAAGTTGCTTTCGAGTCGCGCGGTGTCGAAGGTACCGGGCAGCAGGTTGTTGATGGTGACGCCGTTTGCAGCGACGCTTCGCGCAAGGCCCGCAACAAATCCGGTGAGGCCGCTGCGTGCGCCATTGGACAGACCCAGTGGCTCGAGTGGCGACTTCACTGCGCTCGAGGTGATGTTGATGATGCGGCCAAAGCCTTGCGCGATCATGGCGTCAACGGTGGCCTTGATCAATTCGATTGGCGCGAGCATGTTGGCGTCGAGCGCTGCGAGCCAGGTATCGCGCGTCCAGTCGCGAAAGTTGCCGGGTGGCGGGCCACCGGCGTTGGTGATCACGATGTCAAATTGCGGATGCTCGGACAGAATGGCTGATCGACCCTGCGCGCTGGTGACATCGGCCACCAGGTAAGTGACCTTGCCCGCGTTGAGCGCTGCCAGCGTATTGGCGGCCTCAACCAGCGTTGTTTGCGTGCGCGCCACGATGACAACATCAACCTGCTCTTCAACCAGCGCCTTCGCACAGGCATACCCCAGGCCGGCGCTCGCGCCGCAGACCAGGGCCTTGCGGCCCGCGATTCCCAGATCCATTGACGACGACTCCTGATGGTTCAGCGGTAGAGCGCTGCTTAGCGTGCCCAGGGCAGGGGCGCTTCGTTCAATCCCCAGTAAAAGCTTTTCTGAGCGCAGTACTCGAGGATGCCGCGTCGGCCCTTTTCGCGCCCAACACCGCTTTGCTTCACGCCACCAAATGGCGTACTGATCGAAAATAGCTTGTACGTGTTGATCCAGACTGTGCCGGTTTCAAGCGCTCGTCCGATACGCCAGGCGGCTTTGTAGTCGCGCGTCCAGATGCCCGACGCCAAACCGTAGACGCTGTCATTGCACTGCGCGATCAGATCGGCTTCATCGCGCCATGGAATCAGTGCGAGCACCGGGCCGAAGATTTCCTCCTGGCACATGCGCGCCTGATTGGAGAGGCCCTCGAACACCGTGGGCAGATAGTAGCTGCCGTGCTCGTAGGCGGGGCCTGCGGGGCGCGCGCCGCCGGTAAGCAGGACGCCGCCTTCAGAACGCCCCAGTTCAACGAAGCGTTCGATGGTGTCGCGGTGAGAGCGGCTGACGAGCGGGCCCATCTGCGTGCTGGACAGGCTGGGGTCGCCCACGCGAAGCGCGCGCACGCCCTCCAGAAGGCGCTCGCGAAACGCTTGGTAGACGCTCTCGTGAACGAACGCCCGCGAGCCTGCGATGCAGGACTCACCGGAGCTGCTGAAGATGCCGAACAACACGCCCATCACCGCATGCTCAAGATCGGCATCGGCGCACACAATGGTGGGCGACTTGCCTCCGAGTTCAAGCGACACGGGCATCAGCTTGTCGGCGGCGAGTCGCGCGATGCCGCGACCGACCTCGGTGCCGCCTGTGAACGCGATGCGCTTGATGAGGGGATGGCGCACCAGCGCATCGCCCGCGATCGAGCCTTTGCCCGGGACGATACTGAGAATGCCGTCAGGCAGCCCCGCCTGATGCGCGATTCGTGCAAGCTCAATGGCCATCCGCGGCGTGATCTCAGCCGGTTTGACGACGATGGCACAGCCGGCCGCGAGCGCGGGCGCAATCTTTTGCGCTTCGCTTGCGATCGGCGAATTCCAGGGCGTGATTGCGCCCACCACGCCCAGCGGCTCGTGAACGCTCATGGTCAGGTAGTCGCCGCGCGGCGGTGTCAGCTCGTCTTCCCAGGTTTCACAGGCGGCTGCGAAAAATTGGAAGGTGCCGGCGGCGCTGGCTACCAGCATCCGTGTTTCGCCAACCGGTTTGCCGTTGTCTAGCCTTTGCAGTTGGGCAAGATCTTCAGCACGCGACCGGATGCCTTCGGCGATCCGGTACAGGATCGCCGCGCGTTCGTGGCGCTTGAGGCCTGCCCAGCTCGGGAGCTTGCGCGCACGCTCGGCCGCCTGCACCGCCTCGTCCACGTCGGCAGCGGTGGCGGCATGCAGCGATGCCACCGGGCTGCCGTCGTGCGGGTACTGGGTCTGATACCGCGGGCCGCTGGCGTCGCGCCACTGGCCGCCTAGCAGCGTTTGAATCGACTCGCTCATGATCGGTCAGTCTTTCTTCAACATCGGTCCGGCGAACTTGGCCGCGAAGGGCCCCCAGGCCTGCATATCCACTTCCACGATCACCGGGCCGCGCTGGGCCAGTGCGTGGCCGAGCACCTCTGAGGCACGCTCGGGATCATCAAGCCGGTGGTAGCTGGCGCCCAGGCTTTCGCAGAACTGCGCGAAGCGGGGCGTGTGAAGGTCAACATAACAGTGGCGACTACCGTACAGGTCATCCTGAATGTTGCGGATGACGCCATAGCGCTGGTCGTTCATCAGCAGCACCACCAGGTCGGCGCGCTCCTGGACCGCACACGCAAGCTCGCCCACGTTCAGCATGAAACCACCGTCGCCCACCAGTGCAACGGTGCGTCGCCCCAGCCCATGCAGGCTGTCTGCGATAGCGGTGCCGATGGCCATGGCAAGGCCCTGGCCAATGCCACCCCCCAGCGCATGAACGCCGGCTCGGGGATGGTTGAGCGCTGGCGCACGATTGCCCCACATGCTGTTGGACAGGGTGATGTCGCGCACCCACCAGAGCGAGGGGCCGACCCGATCAGCGACAGCCTGTTTCAGCGCGCGGTAGGGGCCCAGCGTGCCATCGACCTGCGCCTCGCACGCCTCGCGCGCCCGACCGACCTCGGTCTGAAAGCTGGCATCGACGGCCATCCGGCCATGCAAAGTATCGGCCAGCGCGTTCAGCGTGGGTTGCGCATCGCCCTGAACAAAATACCGGCTGGTGTAGCCGCGGTTATGCGCCAGTGCATTGGCATCGATTCGGTAGAGCGCTTCAGGCAGCTTCAGCTTGTAGCGCAGCGTTTCGTTGCTGCGCAGCCGCGAACCCACCACCAGCATGGCATCGCAGCTTGCGTACAGCGCTTCCGCGGGCTTCAGCAGGTTGTAGGAGCCCAATGTTGCGCGATGCGATTCAGGCACGATGCCACGACCCTGCACAGAGGTCACCACGCCCCAGCCCATGTCCAGAAAGCGCTGGACCGCGGCACCCGCGCCCCGCGCGCCGCCACCCAGCCACAGCATCGGGCGACGGGCAGTGGCCAGATGATCCGCCAGGGCAGCGACCTCGGCGGCAGCCGGTGCCAGAGGGGTTGCCGCCAGCGGCGAAAGATCAGCGGGAATCGGCAGCGTTTGCGCCTGGATATCAATCGGAATTTCAATGCTGACAGGACCGCAGGGCGGCGTGAATGCCACGCGCGCGGCCTCGCGCAAGGTGGCCAGTGCAGTCTCAGGGTTGCGAATCCGATAGGCCGCCTTGCCAACCGATTGGAGCATGGCGAGTTGTGCGGGATGCTCGTGGATGAAGCCCAGGTCGCGATCCAGGTAGTCGGATTCGATCTGGCCGGTGAGATGAAGCAGTGGCGTGCCCGCGGTAAGTGCTTCCACCATGGCGCCCGCTGCGTTGCCGCTACCGGTGCCGGTGCTGGTCACGCAGACCCCCAGCACGCCGGTCACGCGCGCGTAGGCGTCGGCCATGTTGCAGGCGCCCGCTTCGCCTCGTGCTGAGACGAACCGGATCGTCTGACGACGATGGAACGCATCGAGGATCGGCATGTTGTGAATCGAGATCACACCAAACGCCGCCTGAACGCCGCAGGCTTCGAGAAAGCGTGCGACCAGCTCGCCGACGGTTATCCGTGGCGGCGTGGGTGCGGCTGCTGGCGCGGCGCTCATCGCCCCAGGTCACGCTTGATTTTGGTAAGCGGCGAATCGGGCGGGTACACCGGTGTGATCGGCTTTGGGGAGCCGAGCATCACGCACATCAACGCGTCCTCATCGCCGATGTTGTGTTCTTCACGGTAGACGCCTGGGGGGACCGAGATCAGGTCGCGCTCGCCCAGCACCGCCTCCCAGCGCTCGCCGTCTTTCTCGCAGATCACCTTCATTGCACCGCGCAGCACGAAGAAGATTTCTTCAACGTCATAGTGGATGTGCGAGGGCCCGATGTTTCCCGCCGGGATCACCATGGTGCTGAACGTGAAGTGGGCTGCGGGCACGGTATTGCTGTCGCGCGCAACGCCTGTGCCACCGGTGCCCACATAGCGCATCTGCGCGCGGCGATAGCGGGGATCGAAGTCAGCCTGAAACTTGAGTGCGTCCCAGTCATAGCGGCGATTCGAGCGCCGCGCGACACGACTTTCCATCCAGTCGGCAAAGCGCTTGCCGTCAGGTGGCATCAGCGAGCGCTGGATGTCGGCCTCAGGCGGGATCAGAGGATCAAGCAGACCGCGTTCGTTGAAGACGGGCTCATTGGCAGCGGGGGCGTTGCTCATCGGCGATTTCTCCCTGATCGAAGTTTCGACGTAGTTTAATACACGAAACGTTGATTCATCAATGGAACAGCTTGACAGCGGTCTTTCACCCGCAGTCGGGCACGGTCCCGCAGAGGTCGGTCGGCTGCGGCCAACCCGATACACTGGCGGCATCGCCGCTTCGTTACGTCCAACCATGTCCTCAGCGCTTCGACCTGCTCGCATCTTTATTGCTGGCCACCGTGGCATGGTGGGTTCCGCCATCGTGCGCGCGCTTCACCGCCGGAACGCCACTGAGCCCAGCGAGCTTGTCGTACGCACCCACGCGCAGCTTGATCTCACCGATCAGCGCTCGGTGCGCGAGTTCTTCGCAACCGAGCGCCTCGATCAGGTCTATCTGGCCGCAGCCCGCGTGGGCGGCATCCATGCGAACAACGCCTATCCGGCCGACTTCATCTACGACAATCTGATGATTGAGGCCAATGTGATTGACGCTGCATTTCGCAGCGGCGTGCGTCGGCTGCTGTTTCTGGGCTCCAGTTGCATCTATCCGCGCAATTCGCCGCAGCCGATGAGCGAAGCGGCACTCCTCACTGGCGTGCTGGAGTCCACCAACGAGCCCTACGCGATTGCCAAAATCGCGGGCATCAAACTCTGCGAAAGCTATAACCGTCAGTACGGTGCGTCGCATGGCATTGACTACCGCAGCGTCATGCCCACCAACCTGTATGGGCCTGGCGACAACTATCACCCCGAGAACTCGCATGTGATTCCGGCGCTGATTCGTCGCTTTCATAAAGCGCGGGCCGCAGCGCTGCCACAGGTTGCGGTGTGGGGAAGCGGATCGCCGCGTCGCGAATTTCTTTATGTTGACGACATGGCTGAAGCAAGCGTGCATGTCATGAATCTTCCGCAGCATGTTTACGCCCAGCACACGCAGCCCATGCTCAGCCATATCAACGTGGGGTGGGGCGACGATGTCAGCATCGCTGAGCTTGCCCGTGCGGTGGCGAAGGCCGTGGGTTATGAAGGCCAGATTGTTTTCGACGCCACGAAGCCCGATGGCACGCCGCGAAAGCTGATGGACAGCACCCGTGTCAACAGCCTGGGCTGGCGTGCCCGCGTGGCGCTCGATGAAGGCCTGCATCGCGCCTATCAGGATTTTCTTCAAACCACCCCGCGCTCGGTTTAACGCGCCTGCATCGGGGATAACCGGCCATGGCAGACATCCTGGGACTCGGTTTATCGCACTATCCGCCGCTTTGCATGCCCGATCCCATGATGTCGGGCATCCTGCGTTATGCGCTCGACGATCCTGGCATACCTGCTGCAGCGAAAGATCCTGCGTCATGGCCTGCCGCCATGCGCGAGGAATGGGGGGCTGATCAGGGCGCTGCGGCAGCCGCGCGCCACCGTGCGCAACTGGTTGATCAGTTTCGGCGCGTGCGTCAGGAAATCGATGCGTTTCAGCCCGACCTGATCCTGATCTGGGGCGACGATCAATACGAAAATTTTCGTGAAGACGTGATTCCCGCCTTCACGGTGTGCGCCTATGACGACCTGGATGTCTACCCCTGGCGACACGCGCAGGGCTCGGCGATGGTGGGGGGAAAACCCAATGTGTGGGGCGAAGGGCCCGCGCGCGCCTTTCGCATTCGCGGTCGTCGCGATGTCGGTAAATGGCTTGCCTCAGGATTGATCGAGGCGGGCTTCGATGTCGCCTACGCCTACAAGCCGCTCCACCATCCCAGCCTGGCGCATGCGTTTACCAACGCGGTTTTGTATCTTGACTACGACCGGCAGGGTTGGGATATCCCGGTGCTTGCAATGCCGATCAACTGCTATGGGCGCAAGGTGATTTCGGCGAAAGGTTTCCTGACGCGGGTCAATGATCCGCTCGAGCCTGATCCACCGTCGCCCTCACCCGCGCGCTGCATGGATCTGGGCGCAGCAGTTGCAAAGCTGCTTCGCGACTCGCCGCTTCGGGTGGCGCTGCTGGCCTCATCCAGCTGGTCGCATGCGTTTCTGGTGGATCACACCCATCGCCTGATGCCCGACACCCTGGCCGATCGCGCGCTATATGCGGCCATGACAGCGGGCGACTTCGGTTTCTGGCGAGGCCGAAGCACCGCGCAGTTTGAGCATGCCGGTCAGCAGGAAATCCTGAACTGGTGCCCGCTGTTGGGCGCAATGCAAGCGCTGAACATGTCGCTGTCCTGGAGCAGCTTTGTTGAAACGCATGTGTTCAACTCGAACAAGGTCTTCGCGGTGTATCGGGCCGCTTAAACCCAGCCTTCCAGCAGATCCGCCGGGTCGCCGTAGCGCGATGCCACCTCGATGACCTCGGGGTCGCGTAGCGCGCACAGGAAGCCTTTGTCGACCAGCAGGTTGTCGCCCGCCCGCACCGTGCCATCGAGTGTCACCAGATCAACGTGCACGGGCGGCTCTTCCCAGTCGGGCATGACGCGACGAATGTAGTCGGCGGGCTTGGCCAGATCGATACCGAAGTGGAGCGCGCCGGGCGAGTTGGAGCCAGCCGGGTAAATGGTGTGGCGGGGCGCTTTCGGATTAAAGCCGCAGCCGCCGCCCTCTATCATGCGGCCGCCAATCAGCATGTCGCGCAGTAGCCGCGCCTCGTTCGATTCGCCTTCAACCCGCACGACATACTCGCCCTCAAAGTGCACACCGATTCGCTCCTTGAAGGGTTCGGCAAACCCCACCGCCCACTGCGGAACCAGTACGCCGCTCATCTGCGTGTGTTTTGACAGATCGTTCTTGACGGCATTGTGGTCCCACAGATTGGGTCCGTGTGCCGCGAGATAGTGGACATAGCAACCGTCTTCGCTCGCATCCATCCGACCCCGCCAGCGGTTGGTCGACAGCATGTTGTCGCGCATGTCTGGGGTGAAATGAATGCGGAAGTCGCTGCCGCGTTCATCGGTGAAGTGCATGTCGAAGTTGACGCCCACCGGATAGCGCCGCGCCGTGGCCCGGGTGATCTCGCCAACGATCTCAATCGGAAAGCGCGCCTGCGGCGTGTGCAGCAGATCAAGATTGCGGAAATACGTGATCTTGACCCAGCGCTGGCCCTGCCTGCGAAGTCCGATGCAAAAGGGGTCAATGATTGAACAGAACCAGGTTGAGACGACGAAGTTGGCTTTTGAAAGCAGCGGCTTGACTTCATCGGGGATACGTTCAACCCGGCAGCTGGGCTCCATGTAGACGCGCATCGTTGCGCCGCGTGCGCGGGCATGCCCGCCAATCGCATCAATGACGCGTGAATCCAGCAGCGGGTCGGCCAGGAACAGCACCTGGTCACCGGGTCGAAAGGCAAAGGTGCGGGTGAAGTTATCGAGCGCCGCAAAAAAATGCTTGGTGTCGGTGACGCCAGGGTGAAGCGGGAGCGGAAGTCCCTGGTAGCGGGGTTGGTCTGCCATTGAGAGGGTCCTGAGTTCGGTGTGAGGGCGATGTGGACGGTTTATTTCTTGCCAAGACCGAGTCGGGCGGCGCCCTCGGTGTAGAGGCCAATTTTGTCTGCCATGAACGCATCCATCTCTTCAACGCCGATGTTGATCAATTCAAATCCGGATTTGGCAGCCAGCTCTTTCATCTCTTTGTCGTCATTCAATGACCGCCACAGGTCGGAGATACGCTTTCTGGCCTCGGGCGATGTACCCCGCGGCATACCGATGCCGCGGTAGGCGCCGTCGATCCAGTTGACGCCAAGCTCGCGAAATGTGGGCACATCGGGTAACAGGGGATGGCGCTTTTCCATCGCAACGGCCAGGGGCCGCAGCCGGCTCTGATTTGCGATGGCAAAGGGCGTGTAGGTCATGGCACCGTCAATCTGTGCGCCCAGCACCGCCACCGACATGTCGCCGGTTCCCTTGAACGGGATGTAGTTGGTCTTCACGTTGAACGCGGCATTCAGACGCTCATGGGCAGCGTGATTCGCCGAGTTCAGTCCTGAGCCGCCCAGGCTTAGCTTGCCGGGAGAGGCCTTGGCCGCTGCGATGAAGTCAGCGAAAGTACGAATCGCACTGGAGGCGGGTACGACCAGGATGTCGGGTGTGTAGTGGAACCAGAAGACCGGCGTGATGTCAGCGGTTTTGTACTGAACCTGTCCCTCGAGGGGCTGGAACACGATGTGCGGCAGATTGATGCCAACGACATTGAATCCGTCACCAGGCAGCTGGTTCAGCTGGGTCCACATCAGTGCACCGCCTGCGCCGGGCTTGTATTGAATGATGGCATCGACGGTTGGGCAGCGGCGCTTGAGCACCACCTGCTGATGTCGCGCCGACAAATCAGATTCACCCCCTGGCGGAAACGCCTGCCAGTACAGCACGTGTTTATCCGGGCATTGTTGCGCCAGCGCCGGTGCGACGGGTGATAACAGCGAAGCAAGTGCGGCAAGCCCAAGCGCCGCGGCCTGAAGTGATGAACGCATCGTTGTCTCCCTGGGTGGTTTGTGTCTCAGCTCGAGCGAATCGCCTGACAAACGGCGTCGGTCACCTGACGTGTCGTGGCGGTACCGCCGAGATCTCGCGTGTGCAGCGCACGGTTGGCCGTGACCGATTCCACTGCCTGCATCAGTCGCGCAGCCGCCTCGCGTTCGCCCAGGTGCTCGAGCAACATCACGCAGCTCCAGAATGTGCCCACCGGATTCGCGAGTCCTTTTCCCATGATGTCGAACGCCGACCCGTGAATCGGCTCGAACATGCTTGGAAAACGACGCTCGGGATCGATGTTGCCCGTGGGCGCGATGCCCAGGCTTCCGGCCAATGCTGCAGCCAGATCGCTCAGGATATCGGCGTGGAGGTTGGTTGCCACGACGGTATCAATGCTTGCGGGTCGATTCACCATGCGCGCGGTCATGGCATCGACGAGCTCCTTGTCCCAGCGAACATCTGGGAACTCTGCTGCGATCTGCAGCGCGATTTCGTCCCACATCACCATGGCATGGCGCTGGGCGTTGCTCTTTGTGACGACGGTGAGCAGTTTGCGCGGGCGCGACTGCGCAAGCCGGAAGGCGAACCGCATGACACGCTCTACACCGGCCCGAGTCATGATGCTGACATCGGTGGCCACCTCGATCGGATGCCCCTGGTGAGCGCGTCCGCCAACGCCTGCGTATTCGCCTTCGGAGTTTTCCCGAACGATCACCCAATCGAGGTCAGAAGGCGCGCAGCGCTTGAGCGGGGCGTCGATACCCGGAAGAATGCGGGTCGGTCGGACGTTGGCATACTGATCGAAGCCCTGACAGATCTTGAGCCGCAAACCCCACAGCGTGACGTGATCGGGGATGGCAGGGTCGCCTGCCGATCCGAACAGGATGGCGTCCATGTGCCGCAGCGCGTCAAGACCGTCGGCGGGCATCATTTCGCCATGGGCGCGATACCAGTCGCCTCCCCATCCGAAGTCAGAGAATTGAAAGTCGAGGTGCTTGAGCGAAGCCGCCAGCGCTTGCAGCACTTCGCGGCCGGCCGGGATCACTTCCTTGCCGATACCGTCGCCCGGA
>VGHA01000123.1 GCA_016868375.1 Betaproteobacteria bacterium
AGTGTTCCCACGTTGATCACTCCTTGAACCCTCCTGCTCAAAACATCAGCAGGAGACCTTACTCAAGGGGTCAGATTTAGATGAAAAAACTCACCGCCAAGGGGTCAGTTTTGCGTGGAAATCAACATACAGCCCAAAAGCGCTTTGTTCGCGCAGGTTTACTACAACTTCGCCACCAACGGCGGCAACCAATCGCTGCAGCGCCAGGCTGGTACCCGCGATGCAGCCGAAAAATTGCTGGAAGCCCGCCTGACTGCGAGGTACACGGCGGACGCCAACGATAACTTGTATCAATGGGATTCTTCGCGCGACTACGATCCACAAACTGGTCTTGACCGTATCCAGTCACACGTGCTGGCGATCAATTCGGCCGATGACGAGCGTAACCCGCCCGAGCTTGGGGTGATGGAGCGTGAGTTGCGCCGGATCAAAAATGCGCGCCTGCATCTGGTACCGGCTAGCGACCAGACCGCGGGTCACGGCACCACGGCCCAGGCGCGCTGGTGGAAAAGCGAACTGGAGGCGTTTCTTGCAACGGTGCCGCGGCGCTGACTCTTTGTCGTGAGGGCCGCTAACCAGCGCCATACCCCTGTTCGCATGGGTAGCCTGTCGCTATTTCATAAGCGCCAGGACCGAACGCGGATCCATATTGGCCTGGACAAGCATCGCTTGAGCCGCCTGCTGAATAATTTGCTGACGGGCCAGCTCGGTTGTGACTTTGGCGTAGTCGGCGTCCAGGATGCGGCTGCGCGATGTGCTGAGATTGGTCTGCCATGAGCTGAGGTTGTCTGCGGCCGCGGTCAACCGGTTCTGGAAGGCACCGATGTCCGCTCGGCTTAACGATAGCTTTTCGATGGCGTTATCGATAACCGAGATGGCGCTCGTGGCGGAGCTTGCTGTGGTGATCTGAAGCTCGCCGCCCACCAGAGTGCTGCTGCCGCCTTGCGAGGCCATGCCAATCAGGTTCATGGCGCTGGTTCGCGCGCCCGAGGTGGAGGCAAGGGACTCGACACGGATCTCGGCTCCCGTGGCGGAACTTAGCGTGATTCGTCCCTTGATCGTTTCGCCGACCCCTGCAGTGCCAACCGCCCCGATTGCCGATGCGCTGGGGTCGTACGTTGACTCAAGCTGAGTGATGAAGGTGCTCGAGTCCTCGACCGTGATATCGGCGCCCCCTGATGAGGTGAGGAAAAGATTGCCATCTGTGTCGGTTGATGCCGCCACACTGTTAACGCTGCCGGCGTTGATGGTTGAAACCACGTCGGAGATTGACCTGAGTGACGAAAAATCGAGCGTCTTGCCATTGATGATCACCGAGCTGGCGCTGCCGATGTTTGCAAGGTTGGTGGAAACCTTTGCTTTGGTCTCTGCGGTCGCAGATACACCTGACTGTGCCGACACTGCGTTGATCGCCGCAGCCTTGGCCATGGCGGAGCTGTTGTCGGATTTACCCACCTGAACCCCGTTGATGCGCAGATCGGTTGTGCTGGTAATGGCGTTGGCATCAACCATCCCGCCGCTGAAGCTCACGCCGTTACCCGACTCGTTCAACCCCAGCGCCTTCACCATGGCAATCGTGCCAGCCGGCGCACCGCCTGAGATGGACGAACCGTAGCCGTTCGCCTCGGTTTTTGCCTGTACCTGGATGCCGGTTGAATCGAGAGATTTGAGCGACAGATAACCCCGCCAGGTGTCGGATGTGAATCCAGCCTTGGTGCCGGCGGTGATCACGATGTCGTTACCGGTGTTGTTTGACAGCTCGATGGTGCCGTCGCTTCCAAGGGTTGCGTTGACGCCTGACACATCGCGATTGATGTTGGCGACCAGCTCTTCCACGCTGGAGGCTGCACCGACGGTGTTGGAATTGATGACCACATCGCCCTGGGAAAATACCGAAGCAGACGGGGCGGCGCCTTTGTAGACGTTGAAAGCGGTGGCTTGCACCCGGTGCTCGCCGATATTTGTGTTGATCGCCGATGCGAGCGCCGAGGCGACATTGGAGCCTGGTGCGCCAAGGTTTGCAGCAAATACGTTTTTGCCATTGAGCTTGATCTGGTCGGCGTTGATGGCCGACCCCGCACCCACGCGGCCGCTGGTTAGCTGACCTTCAATCATGTAACCCTGAAGCCCCAGCGACTTGCTGCTGGCCGAGCTCAGCGTTATGGAGACTTGTTCACGTGGTTTGATTCCTGTTTGCAGGCCTATTCCCCGGCCAGAGCCGTCCAAGAGTTTGATGCTATTGAAGCTGGTGGTGCTGGCGATGTTGTCGATTTCGCTAACCAACTGGGTCATCTCTTTCTGGAGACTAGACCGGTTACTTGAGGTGAGGGTACTGTTTGCGGATTGAACGGCGAGTTCACGCATGCGCACCAGCATATTTGAGATACCGCCTAGGGCGCTATCTGCGGTTTGCATCATTGAGACACCGTCGTTGGTGTTACGGATTGCCATGCCGATGCTGCTCAGATCGGCTGACATCCGCGTGCTGATGGCCAGCCCGGCTGCGTCGTCTTTTGCACTGTTGATTCGCCGGCCGGTGGATAACTGCTGCATCGAGTCGGTCATCTGCCGGTTGATTACCGCCAGAGCATTGGCTGCACCGAGAGCCTTTGCATTGGTGTTTATGACGGTCACGATTGCCTCGACTTAGCTGAACCTTGGTAAAGCGCACCCAAAACTTCAGGTGGCACTCACTGCACACGGGTGGCGAAAGGGCGGGTTTCCATCGGCCTTCGGAAGGCCTGATTGCGATAGAGCCGGTTGATGACCCAATCGCGTCAGTGCTGACTACGCGAGACGATTATTTTCCACTTCAAACGCTTTAAGCTGAAAACTTTAGGCCGTTCAGCTGTAATCTGGTGTAACGCCTTCCTGCCAACGTCCGAATAGAATCTCAGATTCGATTTGCTCTCTTACTAAGGCTTCGTATGTCAAACGTGACCATGTTCAGCGAGGGCGGCTATCGCTATGTAAACGGCGTCTTCCAGTATTCCTGCGGTGTCGCAGCGCTGCCTGGATTCGCAATTGAGCGGGTTCGGTTTTTCAGGCCAATACCCCTGGCTGCGGGGTTCGTTGCCATCGAATCGCATCTCCGTGGGCTTGGCCGCCCGACGACGTCGTTTTGCGGCTGCGAATTGCGTTCGCCCGAGCCGTTTTCCGAGGCGGGCTTCCGAGCGTTTAATGAGGTGTATGTCGGCACGCTCGCACGGTGGGGTCTGTACCGCGATGGCATCAACCCGGTGGCGCGATCCAATGTTTGCCCAGAGTTCAACGCGCCGGGCGAACCCTCGTTTTACGCTTTTTCGTATACGGTGCCGCTTGATGCGCGGTTGTCCCGGCCCGATCAGCGAGCCTCATTCGTGATCGCGGGATCCGCCGAGTCACCCGAGGGAAAAAGCAACTATCGGGACCACATCATTCGCTTGGGTGACACCACGCCCGCGGGGCTGCTGGAAAAGGCGCGATGGGTGTTGGGTGAGCACGAGCGTCGCATGGGAGAACTTGGGGTCGGTTGGGCAGACACCACCGGTGTGCATGTTTATACGGTTCACGACATTCACCCGCTGATGACGCCAGAACTGGTGCGTCGTGGCGCCGCCGAGTCGGGCATCAGCTGGCAGTTTTGTCGCCCGCCGGTGGTTGATCTGGAGTTTGAGATGGATATGCGCGGCGTCAGCCGCGAATACGTCATCTAGCCCGATCTGATGGCCTGAGCCCTTCAGACAATGCCGAGGTACGCTTCCCGAATGGCGGGATCGTCACGAAGTTGATGACTGGGCCCTGCGCGCGTGATTCGGCCCGTGTCCATCACGAAAGCGTGGTCAGCAAGCTCCAGCGCGGTGGCAACGTCTTGCTCAACGACCAGCATCGAAAGCCCTTGGGCATTCAACTGGCGCAACGCCTCGCATAGCGATTCAACGATTGCCGGGGCGAGCCCAAGCGATAGTTCGTCAATGAGCAGAAGCTTGGGCAAACCCATCAAACCTCGCGCGATCGCGCACATCTGCTGTTCGCCACCCGATAGCGTACCGGCGTTCTGCATGGCACGAGCCGACAAAATGGGGAACAGCGAGTACATGCGATCGAGATCACGTCTGATGGCAGCATCGCCATCTCGCCTCAGATAGGCACCCATCAGCAGGTTATCTCGAACCGACATCGCAGAAAACAGGCGCCGGCCTTCAGGAACATGCGCGATGCCGGCGCTAAGCACAGCCTCTGGCGTTGCGCCGGTAAGGTTGACCCCATTGAATCGCACACTGCCGCTGCGCGCTTTCACCAGTCCGGACATCGTCCGCATCAGCGTCGTCTTGCCGGCCCCGTTTGAACCGACCAGACACGCGATACTGCCTCGCTCTACCTGCAGGCTGGCGCTCCATAGCACCTGAACGTCGCCATAGCCAGACTGCAGGTCATCAATGGTGAGTAACGGCTCAGCCATGCGTGGCTCCTTCGGCCTGCGCCGCATAGCGCTTGCCCAGATAAGCCTGAACCACTTTCGGATTACGCATGACCTCGGTTGGCGGGCCTTCGGCGATCAGTTCACCATGATGAAGAACGACCACCCGCGAGCAGAGTGTGGTCACCACCTTCATCAGGTGTTCAATGATCAGGATGGTGACACCGCGGGAGGCGATGGCCTGAATCAGATCCAGTGCCTGGTTGATTTCCGAGGGGTTAAGCCCCGCGTTCACTTCATCGAGCAGCAGAAGTTTGGGACGCATGGCGAGCCCTTTTGCAAGCTCGAGGCGCTTACGCATCGCGAGCGTCAGTGCCGATGCGCTTCGATGAGCGAGATCGCCGAGCCCGACGAAATCGAGATGCTGATGCGCCTGCGAGCACGCCTCGCGAATCGAGGCGGCACCGCCCGCGAATAGTGCGGCCGCGGCCACGTTTTCAACGACCGTAAGCTCTGGAAATGGCTGGACGATTTGGAAGGTTCGGCCAATGCCAGCGCGCGCTGCCTGCCACGGCGCGAAGCGCGTGACGTCACGGCCATCAAACATCACGGTTCCTGCCGAGGCGGGATGAACGCCGGTGATGACATTGACCAGCGTGGTTTTGCCAGCGCCATTCGGGCCGATCAGGCCGATGATTTCTCCGCGGTTCACCGACAGGCTGACATCATTGACAGCCGCAAGCCCGCCGAATCGGCGCGAGACGGCGCGCAGTTCGAGGAGCGCGCTCATGGCGTGCTCGCTTTCGCACGTCGGCGAGCAATGCCTGCGAGCCCCGAGGGCAGGAAAAGCACAAGCAGCACGATCAACAATCCCAACACGCCCGAGTGCACCTCAAGGAAGCGGCGCCAGACGATTTCTTCCAGACCCAGAAACACGCCCGCGCCGATCAGCGGGCCGAATACCGAGCCGGCTCCGCCCAGCAAAACCATGACGATTGGTTTAACCGAATAAAGCACGTCGAACACATCGGGGGGCTCGATGTAATTGACCCATGACGCATAGACCGCACCGGCAATGCCCGTGAACACGGCAGACAGTGCGAATGCGCTGGTTTTGGTGGCGGTCGTGTTGACGCCCAGCATGTCCGCCGCGGACTCGTTTTGCTGAATGCATCGCAAGCCAAAACCCAAGCGGCCGTGTTGCACGGCGAGTGTGGCCGCCATGGCCAGTGCTGCAAGCCCGAGCATGGTCCAGAAAAAGAAGTCCGCCTGCGCTTCAACGGATTGGCCGGCTCGAAGCGGCAGGTTGAGCCCCATGCCGCCACCCGTCAGATCAGTGGCCGAATTGATGATTTCGCGCAGCACTTCGGCAACGACCAGACTTGCAATGGCGAAGTAGTGACCACGCATGCGCAAAAGCGCCAACCCGAGCGCCGCGGCGAACAACAGCGCAAGGAGACCCGCCAAGCCCCAGGCTAACCACATGCCGACGCCGAACTTTTGCGCAACGCCTCCAGCGTAGGCACCAAGGCCGAAAAATGCTGCGGTTGCAAAGGATGGATAACCCGCCATGCCGCCAATGAAGTTCCACGACAATGCGAGAACCGCGTACATCAACACTGTGGTGCCCAGGCGCAGCCAATAGGTGTCGGCAACGAAGGGCACCAGCGCTATCAGCGCAAACACGACAACGGCAATCACCGTATCCCGCCGCGCGGCGGTGTCAGGCGTCAGCATTAAAGGGTCCTCATTCGTAACCCTTCCGGCCAATCAATCCGGTTGGGCGAAACACCAGCATCGCGATCAGCAGCGCAAACGAAACGGTGATGGCGTGTTCGGGGCCGAACCAGAGCGCTGCAAAGCTTTCAACCACGCCGAGCACCAGGCCGCCGACCATTGCTCCCGGCACACTTCCCAGGCCTCCCAGTACGCACACCACGAAAGCTTTGCCCAGATAAACCGGGCCAGTCAGCGGCGAGATCGGAAAGATCATGGCAATCAGCGGGCCTGCCACACCCGCCATCAGTGCACCGATTCCGAACGTGATGGCGTACGTGCGCGAGACGTTGACGCCCATCAGCGATGCGGCCTCCCGGTCCATCCGAACTGCGACGATCGCTCGCCCCGTACGGGAACGGGAAAGAACCAAGTACAGCAGCAGCGTGAGAAGCAGGGCGAGGGCCATGGCGGCCAGGCGGTCAACCGGCAACACGATATTGCCGACGCTGAGCAGACCAAGCGGTGGGTCTAATACAAGCTTGCGGAAGTCGGCCTTGAACGCGGCCAGCATGGCGTTCGACAGCATCAGATCGAGCCCGAATGTGAGCGTGAGTGTAAGCAATACCGGTGCTGCGATGACGCGATTCAAGAGCAATGACTGAATCGCGTAGCCGAGCGCGAAGAACAGCGGTGCAACCAGAATGATGGACAGGAATGGGTGAATACCCAGAATTCCGTAGGCGTACCACGCCGCATACGCACCCAGCACGATGAACGAGCCGTGCAGGATGTTGATCACGTTGAGAACGCCCCACACCAGCGAGAATCCGGCGGCGATGCAGGCAAACAGCCCGCCCAGCACGAGACCGTTCAGTAAAACCTGGAGATAAAGCATGAGAGGCTTGAAGAGGCGGGGTCAGACAGGGCACCCGGAGCCCATGAAATGCTGGGCTCCGGCGCCGCACGCCACGCAGTTGAAGAATCGGTTACTGCACGCCCAGTCGAAGTTCGCCCTGCTTGACCTGCGGCGGATGGATGACGACGGGCTTTGAGCCTTGAATCTGGAACACTGGCGGTTCAAGCGAGGTGATCTGTCCGGTGGGCCCGAACTTCACGACGCCCCAGAAGGTGGTGACGTTCAGGTTGGCGAGCGTGTCGCGCACTTTCTGACGGTCGATCGTGCCTGCCTGTTCGATTGCCATTTGAAGAACCGCACCAGCGGCTGACGCAGACGCTTCGGCGTAATCGGGATCGGCCTTGTACTTGGCCTTGAATGCCTGAACGTAGGCTTCGGTGGTGCCGAATATGTCGGTGCCTTTGTAGCGAACCGCCGGGTGCCACCATGCCGCGCTGGTAATGTTTTCCGCGCCTTTCCCGGCTGAGTCGATGAACTCCTGGTAGGCGGGGGCGGCGACCATGGTGACCAGCGGTGCCTCAATTTTGAGGTCGGCCATTTGTTTGCGCATTAGCACCAGGTCGTTGGTGTAGCCGGTAGCGAAGATCCAATGCGGTGCCTGCGCCTTGATTTGCGTGAGCGCCGAGGCGTGATCCAGCGTCCCGATGGCGTACTTCTCGGAGTACACCACGCGCATGCCTCGTGCTTTGGCTGACTTCTCCATTTCCTGCGCGATCGCAAGCGGGAACAGATCGTTGCGGGCAAGAACCGCGACGCGCTGCACCCCAGGTGCCCTGCTTTTGACAATGTCAGCAAGGGGTTCGGTGAGGGTGTCGTTTGGGGTGAAGGTGCCGAACAGAAACTTGTAGCCCTGATCGTAGACCTGTGCTGATGACGCCGTGGCGGCAATGGTGGGGACCTGGTATTTCTCCGAGACGGTGGAGGCCGCTTTGGCAGCACCGGAGCCGAACGGAGAGAACAGGAAATTGACCTTGTCCTGCGTGATCAGGCGCTCAGCCGCCTGAACCGCGCGCGGTGTATTGGACTGATAGTCGACATAGACGATCTCGACCCGCATGCGACGGTTGCCAACCCTGACGCCACCCGCTTTATTGGCCGTTTCCGCCCACAAATCGTAGCCCCGTTGCTGCTTGATAGCCTCGGGCGACAGGGGACCGGTGATGGGCAAGGGCGCGCCGATCCGGATGACGTCTTGTGCGGTTGCGGGCAGCGCAAATGCCAGCGCAACTGCTGCCAGCGATGATCGAATAATCGACATGAAGTTCCTCCGTGGTCTGTTTTTTGCGAGTGTATCCGAGTGCTCGCCATCCGACCATATCGAGGCGGGTGGCGATCAGAGATTGCGCTCACCGCTCCAGGGCTGGCCGAGCGCGCTCGCGCTGAGTCCCCCATCAATCACAAGCTCGGTGGCCGTGATGTAGCGCGCCTCGTCGCTCGCCAGGAAGGCCACTGCATGCGCGACATCCCAGGCTTCCCCCATACGTCCCATGGGAACGACTCGGTGACGATCTTCAAGCGCTTTCTGATAATCGCTTCCGAATCGCTCGCGAAGGCGGTGCGTGATGCGAGGCGTGGCGATCAGGCCGGGGCGTACCGCGACCACCCGAATGCCCTCCGGCGCAACCTGCACGGCGAGGTTTCGGGTGAACGCGTCAATGGCGCCCTTCGAGCTTGAATAGGCAATGCTCGGGTACAGGAAGCTGATTGCCGCCAGTGACGAGTTGTTGATGATCACCCCTGACCGCTGTGCGCGCATGGCTGGCAGAGCGTACTTGCAGGCGAGCATCACCGATTTCACGTTGGCGCTCATCAGCCTGTCCCAGGTTTCCTCGCTGATGTCTTCCGGACCACCGAGGGCCTGCAGGCCGACGTTATTGAAAAGAATGTCGATTCGGCCATAGCGGGTGATGGTGGCATCAACCGCTGCCTTGACCTGGTCGCTCCGGGTGACATCGGCAATCAGCGGGAGACTGTCGCCGCCGACCTCGGCAACGGCATCGAGCGTTGGCTGCAGGTTGTCCTGGTTGAAATCAAGGGCTGCGATGCGCGCGCCTTCGCGAGCTAGAAGCACGCTGACTGCCTTACCGTTGCTCCAGCCCGGGGCGGATGCGCCCGCGCCCATGACGAGGGCAACTTTGCCTTGAAATCTCATGTTGACTCAGCTCTTTAAGCAATAGTCGCCGCTCTGGTGATAGCCGCTGGGACAGCTACCCTGCTTTGGGACGGCTGGTTTGGCGTTGTCCGAACTTGCCAGGCAGTAGTCGCCACTTTGGTGGTAGCCGCTTGGGCAGCTTCCCACCTTCGGTAGCGCCGGCCGGGCGCGAGCCGAGCTTGGCGTGCAGTAATTGCCGCTCTGATGATAGCCACTTGGACAACTGCCTGTTTTGGGAAGCGGCTGCTGCGCCTGAACCCATGCTGGGACAAGCGCCGACAAGATCGCAGCGCCCACTGTCAGCGACAGGCTCCACATGTCAGGAGGCGCTCGCCCCGGTGATTCGCACTGCGTCAGCCCAGATCCGGCGCTCGCGAGCGAGCATGCGCTCTGCGGCATCCACCGAAATTGCATCGGCCGTGCCATGCTGTTTGGCCATTTCCGCGCCATAGGCGCCGGTTGCAGTGGCATTGCTGATCGCTTGTCTGAGGGTGCTCAAAACCGGAGCAGGTGTCGCTGCATGCGCCACGGCGGCGAACCAGACGGGAACGTCAAGATCGGCAAAGCCTGCTTCGATGAGCGTTGGTACATTGGGGAGCGCAGGTGAGCGCTTGCCGGTACTGACCGCAAGTGCACGGATCTTGTCGCCCTGCAGCAGTGGAATGGCGGCCGATGCGCCGATCTGCGAAAAGCCGATACGACCTGAGAGCAGATCGGTACGTTGCGGGGCTGCACCCTGGTATGGCACATGAATGAACTTGAGGCCGGCTATCTGCGCCATGACCTCAGTTTTCAGGTGGGCGAGCGATCCGACGCCGTTGGATCCGTAAGCAACCTTGCCCGGATTCGCACGGGAGTAGTCGATGAATCCCTGAATGTTTGATACGGGCACAGCCTCGGTGTTGACGATCAGCACGTTGGGCTGGCTGCCCATCATGCCCACCCATGCGAAATCACGATCGGGATCGTAGGTGAGCTTTCCGAATAAGGGCTTGTTGATCGCAAGAATGGCCTGACCCGCGACCAGCAGGGTGTGTCCATCTGCAGGGGACGACGCAACATGCGACGCGGCAATATTGCCGCCCGCACCAGGCTTGTTCTCGACGACCCACTGGTAACCCGTTTGCGTTGCCAACGCATTGGCGAGTGCCCGGGTCATCATGTCAGCGGGGCCACCTGCTGCGAAGGGAACCACAAGCCGGATCGGGCGTGTTGGGAAGGTGGCTTGGGCGCGGGCAGAGTTTGAAAGCAGGGAGCCAGCGATGACGCCGAGTGTCGCGCCAACCAGCGAGCGGCGCGAAGTGCTGTGAACCGATGAGTAAACGTTGTGCTCTGATTCGATCATGGGTTTTCCGTAAGCATTGAGCTTTCTGGGGCTTTACTCGACACCGTTGACCGTGTCGATGGTTTTGTATTCGGCGGGTGAGGTGATTTCAAGCAACTCAACATCGGCAGACCAGTCGATGACGCTGTGCGACAAACCCGGTGGGATGACATGGCAGTCGCCTGCCTTCAGCGTATGTTCGCCATGGCCGACGTACCCAAATTTTACCCAGCCGTTTAGCACGTATACGAAGAGCACATCCAGTTCCGTGTGCTTGTGTTCGCCAATAGGGGGTTTTGCGCCGGGGGCTGCTCGGATCACATGGGCGTCGTAAGCGCCGCCTGTTGCCTTGTCAACACCCAGTTGCCGATACAGGAACATTGGCCGAGGCGCGCCGTTGTTGGCGTGCAGCGGAGCGAACTGAGTATCTTCGACATGGGTGATCATGAGACTTTGTCTGAATCCAGTGTCGTTCATGCCAGTGCTCCAGGGGATCAGGTGGGGGTGTACCAATTGGCGGGTCGCTTGCCGTGAAAGGAGGCAAGGCCCTCCTGTGCTTCAGGCGACTGACGTTTACCTGCATGTTGTTCGACCAGCCGGTCGAAGTCGCGTTCAGACAGGTCTGACCAGGCGTACTCAAGCGCAACCTGCTTGGTGAGAGCGTTTGCGTGGGGCGCGTTTTGCAGCAGGGCATCAACAATTCGCGCCCCCTCTGCTGCAAGATTGTCGGGTGGCACTATCTGATGGATGAGGCCGATTCGAAGCGCCTCAGCGGCGTCGAAGCGCTCGCCTGTGAGCGCATATCGACGAACCTGGCGAACGCTGATCGCGTCGTTGAGTTGGGGGATGATGATGCCTGCCATCATGCCCCAGCGCGTCTCAGCGATGGAGAAACGTGCGTTGTCAGCACCGATGACAATGTCGCAGGAGGCGATCAACCCAGTGCCGCCACCAAAGCAGGCGCCCTGAACCAGCGCCACGGTGGGCACAGGTAAATGGTTCAACCGTCGCATCAGGTCGGCCACGGCACGCGAGGCGCGGACGTTGTGGTCCGGCGACTGCTGACGCACGGACTCGAGCCAGCTCAGATCAGCACCCACCTGAAAGTGACGACCGTTACCGCGAATAACGACCACCCGCAGATCGGTGCGCTCCGACAACTGCATCATGCAGTTGAATGCGGCCTCGATGAGCGCGCCATCATAGGCGTTGCCCACCTCTGGGCGATTGAGGGTAAGCGTTGCGACGCCCCGCGCGTCGACCGACATCAGAACAGGAGGCTGGCTCATCGAACCGCCACCTGCATGGCGCCGATACGGTCAATGTGCGCTTCGATGATGTCGCCGGGCTTCACTGGGCCGACGCCAGCCGGTGTGCCGGTGTAGATGAGATCGCCCGGCTCAAGCGTGTAGTACGCGCTGGTGAACTCGATGAGCTTAGGCAGATCGTAGACCATGGATGCGGTGGAGGCCTTCTGGCGCATTTCGCCATTCACGGTGAGATGCATCTGCACATCCGCGGGATCGCCGAATTCGTCTGCGGTGACCATCCAGGGCCCCAGCACGGCATAGGTATCGATTGATTTTCGAAAGGCGGGGAATTGCGGGCCGCGCAGGGTCATGTCGAGCCC
>VGHA01000124.1 GCA_016868375.1 Betaproteobacteria bacterium
CGCGAACCTCCGAACGCGCGGTGATTGCGGTGTCGGCGGCACGGTTGAGTGCCTGGCGATAGACCGCCTCGGCGCGTGCGAGCCGGGCGCTGCCGGTATCGAAGATGGGCAGTTCCAGACTGATCTCCCAGCCGGTTTTGTCGGGCGCCTCGTTCGAGCGTTCGCGCGAGGTGCCCACCTCGAGCACGTTGATGAAACGGGTGGCGCGGGTCAGTCCCAGACTGCGTGCGGTGCGTTCGGCGGCAAGCTTCGCGCCCTGCACATCGAGCCGCTGGGCAATTGCAATCGCCTCGAGTTGAGTGCGGTCATCGAGCCGGGCGGGCGGGTCGGGCAGCCGCTCGGGCAGGGTGAAAACGATCTGCCCGCCCCATAGGCCCAGCAACCGAGTGAGCCGCTCGCGGCTCGTGGTCTGCCATTGCTCGGCGCGCGCGAGGTTCAGTGCGGCATCGGCCTGAAAGGATTGCTCGCGAGCATGCTGCAGCTTGTTGAAATTGCCAGCGGCTGCCATCCGTCGGGCGAGCTCTGCGCTGACCGCTGCGGCCTCCATGACCTGCCGCGCATACCGAACCGACTCGACGGCCGCGACCGCCTGTACCCACGCTTTGCGTACCTCGGTCGCAAGCGTGACCGCCCTGAGTGCGGTGTCCGCCTGCAGCTGTGCGATACGACTCGATTCCACCTCAGCAACCAGTGGCAGCGTCAGCAGGCGGGCGAGATTGAAGTGCAGCGACAGTTCGCTTTCGAGCTCGGCGGCCCGGCGGGTTCGACCGACACTGATGCCAGGGTTGGGCAGACTGAGCGCGCGCGCCCGATCGGCCTCGGCAATCCCGAGCTCATCGAATGCCGCCTGCAGGCCGCGATGGTTCAGCAGCGCCAGCTGCGTGGCGTCGTCGACAGAAAGAGGCTTCGCCAACAGCTGCGTGACGCGATCGTCGATCAGCTTGCGGTCCTCGTCGTTTCGGGCCCAGCGCAGGTCCTGATTCAGGTGCTGTCGGACGGTGCGATCCACTTGTTCGAAACCGGCATCGGGGCGAAGCTGCGCGCATCCGGAGAGCAGGACGCTGATCAGCGTCGCCACGCCAAGTGCTCTGCCGGATGGTCTCTTGAGGGGTGTTGGGGTCATCACGGCCTCCGTAAACATCAATGCCGACCGTGCGGCGGGGGCACGGACACCGGGGGTTGCGCGCTGTTGGGCGCGGCTGGCACGGGTGCCTGAGGGGGCGCGCTGACCGGGCTGCGCGGTGCCTCGCGCGCATAGGCCCGCCAGCCGCCGATTCGGTTGACCGTGTCGTTGGCGTCTCGCCAGGAGCCCACCGCAGTTTCGCCAAGCGGGAGCGGTGAACTGAGCGACGATTGGCGGGACAGGGGAGGCACGGGCGCGTTGGGGTCGAGTGGATCGGGGCGTGCCTGGGATGGCATGGGGGCCAGCAGGGGCACGACCACCATCGCCACAGCCGCCCATCGCAGGGGCGTACGTGTCGCGGGCAGAAGGCGTTCGATGCGTGGACTGGTAAAGACTGGCCTGATGTTCATCGGCGTCTCCGGAAAGTGTGAGCTTGGCGTAGCGGGCGGCACGGATGACCACACGGCGTCCCCGTGGGGGACGGCCGCGTGATGGTGTCCGCTGAACGGCGGTTATGCCGGCAGAAGGAGAGCGGCTCGAGGTGGCCGTTCGAGGCCGCGAGGCGCGATGCTACGGAACTTTGACGCTGCCTGAGCAGGCGAGGTGCTGGTGGTGACCGCAAGCGGCAATGACCATGAAGCGGGAATCAGCAGCATGCAACAGAACGAACACGTGTTGCAGCGCGAGCTGTCGGGGAACTCGTCGCGATCGCTCAACGGATCCGCCGGATGACCGCAGTCGGCGCACGGCGTTGCGGCGCGATGGTGCGGGCAGTCGCCACTGGGGTCAGCCAGCTCGACCGGGTGATGTTCGCCGGCATGAGCCGCAGGCAAACGAACGATACCCGCCAGTGCCTGAATGGGCAGGACCACCGTTAAAAGCCAGCACGCGATGAGATTGGCGAGGGGGCGCATGGAAGGTCAATGCATGTCAGCGCGTCTAGTCTAAGCCAAACCCGATTCCGCGAAGGATTGGCTGGTTCAAACCAGGGTCGGGCGCTATAATCGCCATCAACAATCATTAGGCCTCTAAGTATTCTGGCGTTGACAGCCGCGACCGACGCGCGCGGTTCCGGCCGTCCGCCACACCCTCTGATTCGGGAGCCGTTGTCATGATGACCGCCGAAGACAATGAACTGCTATGCCATGTCGTGGGCGATGCGCCGATGGGCCAGTTGATGCGCCGGCACTGGCAGCCGGTGTGCCTCAGTGAAGAGGTGCTTGATCCGGACGGTGCGCCGGTGAAAGCGCGTGTGCTGGGCGAAGATCTGGTGGTGTTTCGCGACAGTGACGGGCAGATTGGTGTGCTCGGTGAGAAATGCCCGCATCGGGGTGTGTCGCTGGTTTATGGCCGCAATGAAGAAGGCGGGTTGCGCTGCCTGTACCACGGCTGGAAGTTCGACGTTCACGGCAAAGTGCTCGAAATGGTGTCCGAACCCGCAGCAAGCGGCTTCGCCGACCGCATCACCCATCAGAGCATTCCAAGCATTGAATGGGCGGGCATTGTCTGGGGCTGGTTCGGGCCCGCCGATCAGGTGCCCGAGTTTGTACCGCCCCGCTGGGCTCCCACCGCCGACGTCCGGGTCAGCATCGCCAAGGTATTGATCCCCTGCAACTGGGCGCAGATCCTGGAGGGCGCAATCGATTCCGCGCACAGTTCCAGCCTGCATTCCTCCGATATGGTTCCCGCACGCGTCGACGGCGCCAAGGCCACCTCGCAGTTGTGGCTGCGCCCATCCACCGACAAGGCGCCTCGGTTGCAGGTTGATATGCAGTCTTATGGATTCCGGTATGCCGCAATTCGCCGACCCATCAAAGATGCCGCAACCCACGACTACATTCGCTCAACCGTGTTCGTTGCGCCGGCCACGGTGCTGATCCCCCCCAACAATCTGTACAACGTGGCGAACATCAACGTTCCCATGGATGACACCAACACCGCGTTTTACTTCATTGCGTGGGGACACCCGTCGCAGACGCCTGAGGTTGAAACCTGGCGGCGCTTCCTGCGTCAGACGGTGGGCGTGGATCTTGATTCGGAATACCGGCCGCTGCGTACTCCGGCGAATCGTTTCTGGCAGGATCGCCAGGCGATGAAGGCAGGCAACTTCACCGGCATTACCGGCTTTCCGAATCAGGACATCGCGATGTGGCTCACCATGGATCCGATCGCCAAGCGGCACCATGACAGGCTCGGTGCCAGCGATCTGGCGGTGGTTGAGTTTCGGCGGCAGATGCTGGCCGCTGTGCGCGCATTCTCGGAAGGGTCGCCCGCGATCGGTACCGGCAACCAGGCGATTCCCGCGCACATCTGCTCTTACCAGGCAATCGTGCCCAAGAGCGTGGATTGGCGCGCCTACGACGTCCGTTATGTGTGGGCCGATGGCACCGAACGACCCGAGCTTGAGCCCTCGTATTCGGTTCGAGCCTGAGGCGCGTGCCCGACTAAACGACACGCCACCCGGCGGTGATGCCGGAAACTTTGTCGCGGCATGACCGCGTCTGCAGGAGAAGTAAGTCCATGAGCAAGCTGCGCATATCCGTTGCGGTGGGTGATTACGACCGCACAAGGCCTCTGGTTGACGGGCGCGTTCAAGTCGATGGCGCCGATCCGGTCATGATGCTGCTGTCGCCGGAAGAAATGTTTTTCCGCTCGATGCGGCACGAAGCGTTCGATGTGTGCGAACTGTCGTTTTCAAGTTATGCGGTTCGCACGGCGCGGGGCGATTGTCCCTATGTGGCCATCCCGGTGTTTCTGTCGCGCATGTTTCGCCATACCTCGATCTATGTCCGCAAGGATCGCGTACACAGGCCTGAAGATCTGAAAGGGCGCCGCGTCGGCGTGCCCGAGTATCAGCTCACGGCAATTGTCTGGGCACGAGCCATTCTGCAGGACGACTATGGCGTGGCGCCCGAAGATATTCGCTGGGTGCGTGGCGGTATCGAAACGCCCGGGCGCCCCGAGAAAATCGCACTGAACCTTCCGCCAGGCGTCGTGGTGGAGGCAGCGCCCGAGGGCATGACGATCAGCGAGATGCTCAACCGCGGCGATATCGATGGTTTCATTGCGCCGCGACCGCCCTCGCGCGAGGCGCTTGCCAATCCATCCATCGGCTGGCTGTTCGATGACCCCACCGCCAGCGCCAAAGACTACTACCGCCGCACGCAGATCTTTCCGATCATGCATGTGGTGGGGGTTCGCAAGACGCTGGTTGAGGCGCACCCCTGGCTGCCGGGGGCGTTACAGAAGGCCTTCACCGCGGCGAAAGATGTGGCTTTCGAGGCCTTGTGCGATACCTCGGCCACCAAGGTCACCTTGCCGTTTGTCGAAGAGCAGCTCAAAGCGGCCCGCGAGACGCTGGGAAGCGATTTCTGGTCGTACGGCGTAGCGGGCAATGAGGCCGCCATCGACACCTTCCTGCGTCACCATCATTCGCAGGGACTGTCCTCGCGTCGCCTGCGCGTCGACGAGGTGTTTCACCCGTCTACTTACGAGAGCTTCTCGATCTGACGGCGGGCGCGGCAGCCTGAGCCGATTCGTCATCGGCCAGATTTTCAATCATGGTGAGGAGCGCCCGTCTGGTACGGGCCACCGTATCGGCATCAAGGCCTCGCATGCTGATGCGGTTGACGTCAATGGCAAGCGGCACCAGCTTCTGCTCAAGCGCACGACCCGCAGGGGTCAGAAACACATGCATGTTTTTGCGGTTGCCCGCGATCTGGCGCCGCTCGACCAGACCCTTTTCTTCCATCGCCTTCACCGCGATGAAGGTGGTGGGCTCCATGACGCCCGCCTGTTCGCTGAGTTCGCGCTGGGTAATGCCATCGCGCGTCCAGAGCACACGCAGAAAGGTCCAGTGACCGAACGACACATCGAAGGGCACCAGACGCTGCTGGAGCGCCCGCATCTGCGCGCGGGCAACGTCTCGCACCAGATGCGCCATCCGATCGTTGGGGACCGCCTCACGCCAATGACGCAGGATCGTTCCTGCGGGATCGCTCCGGCTCATCAGGCGGTCTGACTTGAAATCAGGTCGGGTGGTGCGACCTGATGTGAAAGCATCACATCGCGGCCTGATCGATCGCTCTCGAGTAAGGCCAGACAAGCCTCGACCGTGGCGCGTGACCACCGGCCATCATGCAGCGCACGAGCATTGCCGCGCGCGACGGCGCACAGCTCATCGATGACCTCGGAGCGCGGCACCTGAGGCACGGGTGCGTCAACGAACCGTGAGCCTTCGTCATTGATCAGCTCGACCCCGCGGGGCGTCAGGCGAAGGTCGCCGCGCTCGCCGCAGACCAGGGTTGGGCCGAAGTGCTGCCAGGCGGTCGGCGGGCCGCTGCGCGCAGCCTGGTAGAGACTTCCACCGAAGTTTCGTTCAGCTTTGAAAGCCGCTTCGGCCGCCTCGTCGCTGACCGCACGCAGGCGGGCGCGCGTCTGACGGTGTGCGTCCGGGGCTTTGGGCTCACCAAGTTCGCCGATTCCCTCCATCAGCGTATCGGTATCGAAGAAGCCGTAGCCGTTGTAGGTGACGTTGGCGAACGCGCCGTCTTCGAAGAACAGCAGCGCGCTGTAGGCGCCTTCGGTTGGACGAGCGGGATCCCAGCGTCCAGCGACCGCGCGCACGCTGCGAATCCGTCCGCCGGCAAGCAGCCGAACGATGTCGAGCTGATGCGCGGCCTGGCTGAAGGCGACGCCGCCACCGCGCGAGGTATCGAGTTCCTCGGGGCGACGCGGCCGGTACAGAAAGTCGGTGAACTGCATGGAATGAACCATGCGCACCTGGCCGATGACGCCCTGGCGAATCAATGACAGCGCCAGCCGAACCGGAGCATTGTGACTGTGACTGTGTCCCACCATCAGCTGAACACCCGCCTGGTCACAGGCAGTGATCATCTGATCGCAATCCGCGAGCGTCAGCGCCATGGGCTTTTCCACCAGCACATGCCGGCCATGCTGTGCGGCGAGCCTGACATGCTCGGCGTGCAGCCCATGCGGCGTGGCGATGTAGACCCATTCGACTGACGGGTCGGCGCAGACCGCCTCAGGGTTGGTGTGAGCCTGTCCGCCGAATTCGCGTTCGAACAGGTCGCGTGCGCCGGGGCGCGGGTCAAACGCCGACACCATCTTCACCCGAGCCTCGCGGGCGAAGGTGGGCACCATCAGCGTGAAGGCTCTGCCCATCCCAAGAACACCGATGCGAACCGGCGAAGCGGTTACCGTGGCGCCAGCATTCACAGATCAAGCTCCAAACGACTGCCTTGAGCGCGCGAGACACAGACCATGATGTGACTCTCGCGCTCCTCGGGCATCAGCACCATATCGCGGTGATCGGCGCATCCCGAGAGCAGAACGGTTTTGCAGGACCCACAGGTGCCGCTTTCGCAGGAACTGGGGATGGCAATGCCGTGGCTGCGGGCGATCGCAAGAATGCTTTGCCCCACCGGCACTTCAAATTCATGCGCGCTTTTTCTGCACAAGACGGTAAAGGCGCGATCGTCAGCCCGGGGCGCGGTGTCTGCGCCAAAGCTCTCGAAGTGCACAGCGCTGGCAGGCCAATGCCCGCTCATGTCGCGCACCGCATCCATCAGACCCGTCGGGCCGCAGCAGTAAAGATGCTGACCGTTGACGCTGCCCGGCTTCTCAAGCAGCGGCCAGAGATCAAAGGCCTGGTCGGGGTCGCCGCCGTCATGATGCACGGTGACTGAGGATTTAAGCGCGGGGGAGGCAAGTTGATCCAGAAAGGCTGTGGCCTCGCGGTCGCGCGTCAGATAAATCAGCCGAAAGCGGCGCGAGCCGTCTTCGGCGAGTGCGAGCGCCATGGACAGCATGGGCGTGATGCCAATGCCGCCCGCGATCAGCAGAAAGCTGCGCGCGCGGTCGTCTAATGGAAACTGGTTGACGGGCGCGCCGATCTGAAGCGTGGCACCCACCTGCAGCGTATCGACCATGCTGGCCGAGCCGCCGCGGCCTGCCGCTTCACGCTTGACGGCAATCAGGTAGCGACCTGGATCAGAGGGCGCGCCGCAGAGCGAATACTGGCGCATCGCACCCGACGGCGTTCGAACCGGAATGTGCGCGCCGGCTTCAAACGGGGGCAGTTCGAGCCCGCTCGCCGGACGCAACTCGAACTGGACGATGTCGCGTGCGACCCGATCGGCCGCGGCGATGGCAACAGGGAATAACTCGGGGGAGTCGGGCTGGCTAGGTATCATCGCGGTTTGCCTGGTTAGTCTTCGATTATCTTAGATGCCTAAACATCGCGCAATGAAAGCGCAGAATTCAGGAGAACGCTGATGCGACTGATTCACTCGGTATTTGCCGCACTGGCCCTCGCCACGCTTCCGCTTGCAGTGTCTGCCCAGGCGGCGGCGCCCGCTGGTTACCCGTCCAAGCCCATTCGGCTGATCGTGCCGTATGCTGCGGGCGGCTTGCCGGACTCGGTCGCGCGCACGGTGGCCCAGCGCCTGACTGAGCGGATGGGACAGTCGGTGGTCATCGATAATCGGCCCGGTGGCAATGGCGTGATCGCCTATCAGGTGCTGCAGCAAAGCACGCCGTCCGATGGTCACGTGTTCATCGTGTCCGATGGCTCAATGCTGTCGATCACCCCGCTGGTCAATCGCCAGGTTCCTTACCAGGTCGGCAAAGACATCCTGCCGGTATCGCTGATTGCGCGGTCGCCCCTGTTTGTTGTGGCGCATCCCAAAACCGGCGTCACCAACTTTCAGCAGTTCATCGATCTGGTGAAGTCCAAGCCCGATGAGTTCACCTACGGTTCATCCGGCATCGGCAGTACGCACCACCTGACGATGGAGGCCCTCAAGGCCGCACTTGATCTGAAGGTTCGCCACGTGCCCTTCCGCGGTTCCGGCCAGTCCACGCCGGCGCTGGTGGGTGGGCAGGTTGAGTTTTCGGTGTCGGCGCTGCCCTCGATGGCAGGGTTTGTGAAGGCTGGACAGGTTCGCATTCTGGCGAGCAACGCCGCGCGTCGCTCAGCCCAGGCTCCTGATGTGCCGGCGATCGCCGAGCGGGTGCCCGGGTTTGATTTTGCGGTGGTCATTGGTGCAATGGCTGCGTCGGGTACCCCGCAGTGGGCCATTGACCGTCTGGCCGCTGAAATCGCCGAAGTGGTCAAAATGCCCGAGGTGATCCGCACGTTTGATGCAGCGGTCATCGATCCCGTTGGCGCAGGACCCAGCGAATACGGCAAGGTCATTGCCCGCGAAAACGAGCTGATGGCGCGTGCTGCGAAGGTGGCCGACCTGAAGCCTGAGTGAACGCACAATGAGCCCTGTCACGATCATGTCTGACCACTCTGCGACGCGCCCGTCTCGCTGTTCTGCGACAGGCGACGTCGCTTGATCGCCGCGATCTTCGATGCCAGTTTTCCATGGCCTCTGTTCCTGATCGCCTTCTTCGTCGGTGGGCTGGTGAAGGGCGCGCTGGGTGTTGGGCTACCCCTGGTCACCACGCCGCTGCTGGGCCTGGGCTTATCCACCTATCAGTCGATCTCGCTGCTTGCAGCGCCGGTGGCTTTATCCAATCTCTACCAGGCCATTGACGGCGGTCGCATCGTCGAAACGCTGCGGCGTTTCGGCGGACTGATCATCGCGCAGTTCATTGTCACCGTGCTCACGGTGAAGCTCACCCTGTCGTTATCGGCGGCGCAGCTTAATGATCTGCTTGCGCTTGCGCTGCTGCTGGCGGTGGCCATGATGATCTGGCAGCCCACGCTGTCGATTACCCGCGAGCAGGAATCGCGAATGGGCATTGTGGTGGGGCTTCTGGCGGGCATTCTGGGAGGCGTGTCGTCGTTGACGGGGCCGGTAACGCTCACCTACCTGCTGGCGCTCAAGCTTGATCGCGAAACCTTTGTGAGCACCATCAGCACCATCTATTTCATTGCCGCGCTGCCGCTCTATGGCGCGCTGTTCTGGTATCACAGGATGACGGGTATCGATCTGGTGCTGTCGATCATTGGCTTGCTTCCGATGGCAGCGGGCCTGGCAATCGGCAAGCGGGTTCGGTTCCGCCTGAACGAGCAGCTGTTTCGAAGGCTCCTGCTGGGTTTTCTCACAATCATCGCCCTGATTCTGTTGTTCAAATGAGCGCTTCAACTCCGACGTTTCCTTCTGATCCACCGCGGCTCCTCTGGACCGACGCGCTGCTGCTTGGTTTTCCATCCATGGATCGCCTGCACGAAGACTTCGTTCAAATCGTCCAGGCGCTTCGTGATGCCGCCGATGATCAACTCGCTGAGCGGCTGGCTGAGGTCAAGGCGCATCTCGAGGCGCATTTCGGCGAAGAAGATCGCTGGATGAAGGAAACCGATTTTCCGCCGCGCGACTGCCATATCGACGAACATGCAGCGGTACTGAACTCGGTGCGCGAGGTGCAGGCGCTACTCGCTCAGGGCGGGCACCATGACACCTGCCGCGGGCTGGCTGACGAACTCGCACGCTGGTTTCCCGGCCATGCCGATTATCTTGATTCGGCGCTCGCTGCCTGGATGTGCAAGCGTCGTCATGGTGGCAAGCCAGTGGTCGTGCGTCGATCGATTACAAGCGGCGAGCCAGCCGCCTGATCCAGGAGCGTCCTCATGTCCAAGCCGGCTGAATTTTTGCAATCCTCATGCTCGCCTCTGCGCCGCCAACTGCTTGGGGCATTGGCGGCAGGCACGGTCGTGACGCCTGTCTGCGCGCAGCCTTCGCCATCGGCGTCCGACAACAGTCTGGCGTCGGTCATTGCAGGCGCTCATCGCAGCGCGGCCAACCGCGCCCGCGATCGGTGGCGAAACCCGCTGCAGACGCTGCAGCTTTTCGGTGTGCAGTCCACGGACACCGTGCTCGAAGTTGCACCGGGCGCCGGTTGGTACACCGAGATTCTCGCGCCCTGGCTGCGCGAGCGCGGGCGTCTGGTCGCTGCGCATTACTCGCGTACCGACGCCACCGAATATCGACGGGGATCGCGCGCGGTGTTCGATGCGTTTCTCGCCAGGCGGCCTGAGCTCTACGATCGGGTCGCCACCGTCACGCTGCCGGTCGGTCCGCGCTTCACCGATCTGAATCCACCGGTTCAATTTGATGCGATCCTCACCTTCCGAAACGTTCACAACTGGGTGACCGATGGCCATATCGATGCCACGCTGCAGGCGTTCGCCTCGGTCCTGAAGCCCGGTGGTGTGCTGGGTGTGGTGGATCACCGTGCACCGCCCGGTGCCTCGCGCGACTGGATGGCAAGAAGCGGCTACGTGTCGGAAGAATTTATGGAAGACCGGGCGGGGGCGGCGGGTTTTCGCCTGGCCGCGCGCAGCGACATCAATGCCAACCCGGCCGATACCCGCTATCACGTCAACGGCGTCTGGTCGCTACCGCCCAGCCTGAGGGGCGGCGCGGTGGATCGTGAGCGCTTCATCGCCATCGGCGAATCAGACCGCTTCACGCATCGGTATGTCAGGATCTGAGTCCGCACGCCCAGCGCTTCGCGAACGGGCGTCAGTGGGGCCTCGGGCCATCACGCTCGATCTCGATGACACGCTGTGGCCGATGCTGCCGGTGCTCAAACACGCCGAGCGCGAACTCTCCGACTGGCTGGCGCGGCATGCGCCCGCCACCGCGGCACGGCTTGATCCCGATACCCGCGTTGCATTGCGGCAGGCGGTCATCGCAGACCATCCGCAGCGCGCACACGATGTGGGCTTTCTGCGGCACGAACTTCTGCGTCGCGCACTGACGGCTGCCGGCGATAACCCTGCGCTTGCCGATTCGGCCTTTCAGGTGTTTTACGAGGCGCGTCAGCAGGTGCAACTGTATGACGATGTGATTCCGATGCTCGAGCGCTGGTCTGCACGCGTGCCGCTGGTGGCGCTCACCAACGGCAATGCTGACCTTGATCGGATCGGCTTGGCCAAGTACTTCACAGGCATCGTGTCAGCGCATGAAATTGGCTGTGCGAAGCCCGATGCGCGGGCGTTTCATGCCGCGTGCCAGCTGGCGGGGGCGGCGCCCGCCGAGACGCTGCATGTGGGAGATGACCTGCGGCTCGACGTGGAAGGCGCGCGGGCTGCGGGCCTGCAGGCTCTGTGGCTGCTTCGGCCCGACATTGCTGAGCGACACCCCGAACGTGCGCTCACTGCCCCGTCAGTGGCCAGCCTGGTCGAGATTGATCTCGCGCTCTTCAGCGGCGCCTGACCTGAGCGTCTGAACAAGGTGGCGTGTGCCGAGGAGTCTGACCATGTCTGGAAAATCGCCTGACCAACTTCGCAGCGCGCGCTGGTTCGCACCGGATGACCTGCGCTCATTTGGCCACCGCTCTAGGCTGATGCAGATGGGCTATGCACACGCCGATTGGGTTGGCAAACCGGTCATCGCAATCGTCAACACCTGGAGTGACATCAACCAGTGCCACGGCCATTTCAAGCAGCGCGTTGACGATGTTCGCCGGGGAATCCTGCAGGCGGGTGGCTTTCCCATCGAGCTGCCGGCGATCAGTCTGTCCGAGCCGATCGTCAAACCCACCACGATGCTCTATCGCAATTTTCTGGCGATGGAAACGGAAGAGCTGCTTAGAAGCCATCCCATTGACGGTGCGGTGTTGATGGGCGGCTGCGACAAAACCACACCGGGGCTGACCATGGGTGCGCTCAGCGCGGGCCTGCCGTTTGTTTTTGTGCCGGCTGGGCCCATGCTGAGCGGCCAGTGGCGGGGCCAGCAACTGGGGTCGGGATCGGACGCCTGGAAATTCTGGGATGAACGACGTGCGGGCAACTTGTCTGATGCTGACTGGCAGGAGATCGAGGCCAGCATTTCGCGTAGCTACGGCACCTGCATGACGATGGGTACCGCAGCCACCATGATGGGAATCGCCGAGGCGGTGGGTTTCACGCTGCCAGGCGCCTCCAGCATTCCTGCGGTGGATGCCTCTCACATCCGGATGTGCGCTGCAAGTGGACGCCGCATCGTTGACATGGTCTGGGTAGATCTGACGCCCGCAGCCATGCTGTCGCG
>VGHA01000125.1 GCA_016868375.1 Betaproteobacteria bacterium
ATCGGAAAGTGCGCGCAACCACTGCAACCGCAGGCGATGCTGCACGACGTTGTCATGGAGCTCGCCCAGCAGCACGATATCGGCTGCGGCCAAGCGGTTGATGAGCGCAGCATCGGTCATGGCGGGCGGACGGCTGCTGCATGCTGCGGCCACCCACGCTGCAGCCAGCGCAAGCAACAGTCGAATCGGCAGACGGCTGGCAACGGCATTCATCAAGGGCTCTGGAATAATTGCGGATGATGATCGCTAGTATGAACCTGCGTGTCGGGTTGATTGGGCTGTTGGTTGCTGCACTGCATGTGGCGCTGATCGCCGCAGTGGCCCGATTTGAGCCACGACATCCGCCAGCGCCGGAAGCGCTTGCGGTCGCGCTGCTGGTTGCGCAGCCATCGCCGGAGCCCCCCGAGCGGGCCCCAGAGCCAGCGCGGCCGGAGACGCCGCCGCGGCTCGCGCCGCCGCAGTCCGCGCAGATCCCGTCCGCGCCGCCACAGCCCGCGCCGCCACAGCCCGCGCCGCCACAGCCCGCACAGATCCCGTCTGCGCCGCCTCCGGCCTTGCCGCCTCCTAGTCAGGCCGCACAGCCTGCCCCGCCGCCCACCCGCCAGGCGCGGCCAGTGCCGCCGCCCGCACCCACTGTCGCAGCAAAGCCACCGCCTGCGCCAGCCGTCGCGGCGACGCCACCGCCTGCGGTATTCGCACCGCCAACGGTTGCGCAGCAATCACCACCGCCAGCCGAACAGGCTCGCGCCGAGCCCTCCGCTTCAGAGCCGGCGGCGCCCGCGGATGCAACGAGGCCGTCGTCAACAGTGCCAGCGATTGCAAGTTCAGCCCCCCCTCCACCCGCCACGGCCGAACCCGCTCAGTCCCCAGTTGCAACCGCGGCCGCAACGTCGCAGGCGCCCGCAACAGAATCCCCGCAAGCACCGCCAGCGGATGGCGGGGCCCGTGACGCGCGCCGCTCCAGTGGCCCAACGCTGGACGCCAGCTGGTCTGGCAATCAGCCGCCCGAATGGAGTTGCCCCCAGGCGGCTCGGCTGCGTCGGCTCGAAAAGCTGGAGGCGAGGTTGTCGGTTCACATTGATGACCAGGGACGCGTCGCCGAGGCCCGTGTCTCCGCCTCAAGTGGTTTTACGCGATTTGACGCATTCGCCATTGAAACCGTGAAAAAATGGCGATTCACCCCAAGGATCGTGGAGGGTCAGCCAACCGCTGAGTGGTACCACGACTGGGCATGGTCAGTGCCCTGTGAGCACTGATGCTTTCGCAATACGGCACCACGCAACGCCATGAACTCTGCCGCACCAACTCTGGGACTGATGCATTTCTGGGAAGCAGGCGATGCGGTCACGCATTCGGTCGCATGGCTGCTTTTGGCAATGTCACTGATCAGCTGGTATCTGATTCTTTCGAAGGGATGGAGTGCATGGCGCCTTCGAAGCGGCGCGCGCGTGGCGGTCGAGAAGTTCTGGAATGCGCCCGATGCAGATGCCGCGCTGCGAACGCTTGCTTCAGCCGACACCGAGCGAGCCTTTTTCCCGCTGGCTGAGCGGGCCTTCCTCGCGGCACGCACCGAACCCCGCGGCGCACTGGCCGCCTCGGTTGACCGCAGCGAATTCATTACGCGCACCCTGCGCCAGGAAATCAACCGGATCGCCTCTCGGCTTGAAGGCGGCCTCACGCTTCTTGCATCCATTGGCAGCACCGCGCCTTTCATTGGTTTATTCGGAACCGTGTGGGGCATCTACCATGCGCTGATCGCAATCGCCTCCAGCGGAGAGGTGCAGATCGATCGCATCGCCGGACCGGTCGGCGAAGCGCTGGTCATGACAGCAGCGGGGCTCGCGGTCGCCATCCCCGCTGTTCTCGCATACAACGCATTTACACGCGTGAACCGTGTTGCGCTCGCCGAGCTTGATGGCTTTGCGCATGATTTGCTTGCGCTTCTCACCACCGGCAGTCGCGTGACCAGTCAATCGCCCAGTGATCCGCTGGGCTCCGCTGGCGAATCGACGCTTGCCTCAACGCAAAGCGTTGGCCACTGAAGCGGAGTCGCTCAAACATGGCGTTCGGCGGCTTTGAACAACGCGGCACCCAGCAACCGATGGCGGAGATCAACACCACGCCGCTGGTTGACGTGATGCTGGTGCTGCTGGTGATCTTCATCATCACCGCGCCCCTGATCACGCACTCGATCAAGCTCGACCTTCCCCGGGCCAAAGCGGAAGCGAGTTCCGAGCCCGCGCGTACCGTGACGGTATCCATTCCCGCAAACGGTCTGGTGCACTGGAACAACGAGCCCTTGGCCGACCCCGCTGAACTTGCCGCGAAACTGCGTGAAGCCGCCAGCGCAAACCCTCAACCTGCGGTACACCTGCGAGCAGACCGCGACACGCGTTACCAGACCATCGCCGAAGTGATGTCAGCTGCCCAGCAGGCGGGTATTCGTTCGCTTGGCTTTGTCACCGACTCGGCAAAGCCTGCGCAGGCTCAGTCGCCGGAGCGTCGCGTTCGATGAGCGGCTTGCGGTAGCGCCGAGTCGATCGCTGCACACAGCCGCTCAAGCGAGTCCAGCATTCGCGGCGACGGACGCTCAAGCAGCGGATCAACGAAACTCAGGAATCTGGCCTGACCAGGCCGATCGCCCACTAATCCGAGCTGTCGCCACCGGGTGTCGCCGGCACCAGAAACGGTTGACACCACGAGTTGCGGTGCCGCAAGCATCACCGCCTCGGGCGACACGCGCTGCGAACCGGCATCGGGAAACGAAAACACATTGCGCGCCCCGCAACGCTTGAAGGCATCGGCCATCACCGAGCGCGATCCAAGCGTGATAAGCGGTGTTTCCCAGAGCTGTACGAACACGCTCGGCTCCGTCGATCGAACGTGGCGGCCCGTGATTGCCGACAGCCGTTCGCGAAACTGGCGGCTGATGGCAACAGGATCGGCGGTGGTGGCGATCAGCATCCCGAGTCGTTCGATTGCACCGCCAACATCATCGAGCGTCAGCGGGCGCGACACGAACACCCTGAGCCCAAGCGCTTCCAGCCGCGCAAGCGTTGTCTGCGACAGACCGTCGCCCCACACCATCACCAGATCGGGGCTGAGCGCCAGAATCCGTTCAGGGTCGACGGCGGGATAGGCGGCGACCCGGGCAAGCGAAGCCGCCTCGGGTGCGTCGCTGTGCGGATCCACCGCCACCAGACGGTTGGCGGCACCCAGGGCGATGACCAACTCGGTAATGTGTGGCGCGAGCGCCACCACGCGCTTTGCGCGAGGCACCGTGCGAACCAGGCGGCCCCGATCATCGGTGATCGTATCCGCAGCGCTGGAGGCGACGGTATGCGCCTTAGGGGGCGTGGCATGGGCCGCGCTGGCGCCAACCACCGCAAGCGTCGCGCCCAGCAACCAGGCGCCCAGCCGCGTGCAAGCCGCCGCCAGGCGCGCGCGTTCAGAGCTTGGGCACAACCCTCACCCCCAAGAGCAGCGTTCGCGGCGGTGAGCGGTAACCCCAGGCGGTCTCGTACTGCCTGTCGGTGAGATTCGCGAGCCGCCAGGTGAGCGAGAGCTCATCGGTCATTTTTCGGCTGCCAGACACATCCACCAGACCATAGCCGCCCAGTGACTGGCCTGCGGTGTCAAAGCGCGCACCCTGCGCGATCAGGTCAATGCCGCTGCGCCATGGGCCTGAGCTCCATTCAGCGCCAACGTTTCCGAACAAGCGCGAACGCCGGGCGAGCGGCCCGGACACAAGGCTACCCGCCTCAAGTTTTTCGCCGGTCGCCTGTTGCCGGGTCACACTGGCTCGAAGGCGCCAGTCGCCCAGCCGTACACCCGCCTCAGACGTGAGGCCGATCACTTTTGCCTCGGGCAGATTCTGCGGCACATAGTTCGCGTCAAGCTCGATCGCATCGCGAATCCGATTCTGAAAAATAATGGCCCGGGCGTAGTGCTCGCCAGCGCTTCGCTCAAGCGCAAGTTCCTGGCCACGAGAGCGCTCGGGGCGTAGCAGCGGGTTTGAATAAAAGGGACTGAATAGGTCGGCGAAGGTTGGCACTCTGAAGGCCGAGCCCAGCGAGGCGCGGACCAGCCAGCCAGGCTCGGGTCGGATTCCCCAGGCCAGCAGCGCCGTCGATTCGCCTTCAAACCCGGTCACGCGATCATTGCGGGCGACCAGTCGCACCTGGTGAATATCGTGATCAACCTCGAACCCACCGTAGGCCGACAGATGCGAGCGATCAGTTTTTTCATACGCGCTGACTCCAGGGCCTTCGATCGTCTGCCTGCGCTGATCGCTTCCAAAGAGCAAGCGAAGTTTGTCGCGAACCGCAAACGTGTTTTGCCATCCGATTGAATCAGCATTGGTGCGGGTTGCATAAGGCGCGCCATAGCTGTAGTTGTACGCACTGTTGCCCAGTCTGAATTCACTGTCCCAGCCAGGCCGAAGTTGCGCGCGCGCGAACACCGACGCCACCTGCGTTCGAAAATCAACAAAGGTCTCGCTTGCAGGGCCCCAGGAGGAGTCGTACTCGCCGCGGCCCGTTGTCGACAGAAACTGTGCCCCCAACTGCAGATCGCGCGTGAGGCGATGCGTCAACAACCCGGTGAAGCTCGTTTGGCGGCTTCCGTCGTCGTCAACCTGACGGCTTGGGCTGCCCGCCCGGGTGGCATCGAAACCGCGTGTGGTGTCACGTGCGCCAGCCAGCATGTAGCGCGTGTCCGAGCCGCCCCCCGAGACCCGCGCCTGCACCTGCCCCGTGCCCCGCGACCCGCCCATGACATAAACCTCGGGACGAACCGCACCGCGCGTCTCGCGGGTAAAGATCTGGACGACACCACCGATCGCACCCGATCCATAAAAGGCCGCCGTAGGCCCGCGCACCACTTCGATTCGTTCGATCGCTGACAGTGGCAGAAATTCAATCGGTGTAACACCCGTGACAGGGTCTTCGATGCGGACCCCATCGATCAACACCACGGTTTGCGCAGTCTTCGCCCCCCGGATGAACAGTCCGGTCACCGACCCGACTCCGCCCTGCTGAGAAATTTCAACGCCCGCACTCGAGCGCAGCAGCTCCGCGAGCGACGATGCGGCCGAGTCGCGAATCCGCGCTGAATCGATGACGACGACATCGGCAAGCGCCCGCCGAATCGACTGGTCAGAGCGCGTGGCAGTGACCACCACTTCATCGAGGCGCTGCGCCTTGGCAGGGTGCACAGACAGGACCGTGACAGCGCTGACCGCAGCCCACACCGTTTTTGGAAATGGCAAAAGACGGGCGCCTTGCCCGCAGACATGGGAAAACATAAAGCCTCCAACCCTCCCGCCCACCGCGGGATCCGGTTCGTGAAATGAATGCACGCAAGCGCACATCCGCCTCTTCGGCCGGTATCCGGGCTGGCAGCGGCCCCGTGCAGAATTTGCCGGGGATCAGCGCACCGCCTTCCCGGGATCGTTCGTTGTTGCATGAACGAAAACCCAGTGGCTGTGTGGCGCGCAGGCGGTCTGTAATCGGACCGCTTCGCTGCTTACCGTTGCGGGGGCAGCACAGGTTGACTTGCCGCGAGCGGCTCGCTCCCTGTTTCCCGTTTAACCGCGCGCGGGGAAATCACGCACGGCACCGAAGCCCAAGCAGTCTAGTCGGGTATTGAAGCGCACGCAAACCCAAGGTTCCGCTATCGACGCGGATCCGGGCGGAGCGCTGCTCGCACCCTTATCGCCGGGGTGCGATGGTGCCGAGTGCATCGCTCACGATTCCCATCGTGAGCAGCTCGGGCAGCACGCGCGGCGGCCGCGACGGCGAGTCGTAGAGCAAATAGAGCGGCACGCCGTTGCGGCCGTGGTGTGCCAACTCGGCGGTGATCGCCGGATCGCGCTGCGTCCAATCAGCGCGCAGACGAAGCACATTGCGGCGCGCCATGTCCTGCACGATCGCATCGCGATCGAGCACCAGCTTTTTGTTGGCCTGACAACTGACGCACCATGCGGCGGTGAAATCAACGAATACCGGCCGCCCCTCGGCAAGCGCCTGGGTCACGCGCTGTCGCGACCAGGGCTCCCAGGCACCCGCCTCGATCGATGAGACGGCGGATTGCCGGTCAGCGCTGCCAGCAGAGGGGGCTGGCACGCTGCCATCAGACGCGTAGCGAAGCGCAAGCCATCCGGCACACGCAACCGCAATCAACGCAGCGAGCGCAGCCACTCGCGCCTGACGCAGGCCACGGGTCTGAACAAAGCGCCCAAACAGCCATGCGCCCAAGCCCAGCAGCACGGCGGCCACTGCGAGCGCAAACACTGCATCGAGCCCAGCCTGCTGACCGAGCACCCAGGCGAGCCAGGCCGCCGTTGCAAACATGGGAAACGCAAAAAACTGCCTGAGGCTTTCCATCCAGCGCCCTGGACGCGGAAGCCAGCGCAGCCAGCCCGGGAACGATCCCAGCAGCAGGTAGGGCAGCGACATGCCAAGACCAATTGCCGCAAACACGGCCAGCGACTCGAACGGTCCGCTGGACAATGTAAAGCCCAGCGCCGAGGCCATGAATGGCGCGGTGCAGGGGGTAGCGACCAGTACCGCGAGGGCGCCTGAGCCCAGGTTCGCCGACCAACGTTGCACAGGACCTGCAGGCGTGTGCGCAGCAGCATCAAAACGGCCCAGGCGGGTAAGGCCTACACCCACTTCAAACACGCCGGACAGGTTGAGCGCGATTGCAACAAACAGCAGCGCCATGGCGCTCACGAACACCGGCGACTGCAGTTGGAAGCCCCAGCCTGCCGACACGCCGGCGGCCTTGAGCGCCAGCATCAAAACCCCCAGCAACAGAAACGACAGCACGACCCCTGCGGCGAAAGCGACCGCTGAACTGCGCGCGCCATGCGTCGGGCCAGCCGGCAGCAGACGGCGCTGCGCCTGCGGGTCATGTGCATGCTCGGCAAATGCGAGCACCTTCAGCCCGATGACCGGAAACACGCAGGGCATCAGATTCAGAATGAGTCCGCCCAGCACCGCAAACAGCAACATCAGACCTAACGCACGGCTATCGGCAGGTTCGGCGCCACGGCCCGTAGCTAATGATCGATCAGAGGCGGACGACCCTCGTCCAAGCTGCGCGAAGAGTCCGCCGGACTGCTGCGGCATCACCACCGGTTTGGCTTCAACCCGGGCGAGTTCCGGCCCACCAGGGATTGCTGCGGCTGCGCGCGGCAACACCTCACGGATCTGGTCTCCAATGACCAGCACGCCGGCACCGAGCGATCGCAGCGCCTCCCCGGGGTCGCGACTCAGCGCCGACTTGCCGTCATCAGACAGGGCAAGCTCGAGCAACGCCGGCCGCTCAGGCTGGCTCGCGACAGCCAGAATTCTTTGCGGTGCCGCATGTCTGAGGCCGGTTTCCGCGTAGGGGAAAAATTCAATCCGCGTGGTGGGCTGCGCAGCACCGCCCGCGAGATCTGCGAGTTGAATCGACAGAGTGTCGCCACGGAAGGCCATGGGCAGTTCGCGCTTCTCAACAGGAAGCGCAGCCAACGTACGCTCAAACAGCGGCGCATGCACCGAAAGCCCGGGCACACCGTCAGCGGGCAGTACCGGTAGATCAAGGCTGAGCGTTGCCTCGCCAGGAATGCAGACCTCCCGGCACATCAGCCAGCTTGCGCGCGCCCGCAACCGCAGCCGCGAGGGCGCCGCCGCAGCGGGCAATTCGACCCTAAATGGCAGCACGACCTCATCTTCGTAACCGTAGCTGGCGAGCGGCGCGATCAGGAATCGAGACGGTAGCGGCCACTGCAACGGGTCAACCCTGACGCCAGCAGGCGCCTCAACCTCCAGCGTTGTTGCGAGCCCCGAGTCGCCCGGGTTGCGCCAGTAGGTATGCCAGTGCGGGTCGTGTTGAAGTCTGAGTCCCACCCAGGCTGCTTCGCCAGCTTTGAGCGCGGTTTGCGGCGCGATCAGCTCGACCTGTACAGCATCAACCCGAACGGATTCAGCACGCGCCCCCGGCAACAGCAGCAAGGCCACGAGCGATGCCATCAGCCACGCGCTGATCAAGCCCCTTCTGGATCCGTGCGGCGTCTTATCCATGCGAGTTCTGCTACGAAGCCAATCCGCTGATGAAACAACGTTGCATTATCCCACTGCGCACGGCAGACCTTGCGCGCGATCAAGCCCGCCGCCGATCTCTGCCCTTAGATTCAAATAAACGACCCGCCAGCCGGGTCGGGCACTTGAAACCGGCGAGAACAGCCCTATAATTAGCACTCGCGCGAGATGAATGCTAACAACCGATCATCGCGATTCGGTCAGTCCACTAGCTTTTCGGAACTCGCTTGTCACGCCCGACCCCGGCTACGGCCGGACCGGTTATTTCTCCAAACCCTTGTTTTTTATGAAACTCAGGAGCCTGCTTCATGAAACTCCGTCCTTTGCATGATCGCGTGATCATCAAGCGTCTGGACAACGAACGCAAAACCGCCTCGGGCATCGTCATTCCCGACTCGGCTGCGGAGAAGCCCGATCAGGGCGAAATCCTGGCCGTTGGTAACGGCAAGGTCGGCGATGACGGCAAGGTCCGTCCGCTCGGCGTCAAGGTTGGCGACAAAGTGCTGTTCGGCAAGTACAGCGGCCAGACCGTCAAGGTCGACGGTGACGAACTCCTCGTGATGCGCGAGGAAGACATCATGGCTGTGGTTGAGGGCTAATCCTCGTCCGGTCTAGTTTTCCACGTAAGCCAACCCTTACTTACAAGCTTTCAGGAGTACTCTGAACATGGCAGCAAAGATTGTTCTGTTCCACGACGATGCCCGTCACAAGATGGTCGCCGGCGTCAACATCCTCGCCAACGCCGTCAAGGTCACCCTCGGCCCCAAAGGCCGCAATGTGGTGCTTGAGCGCAGCTTCGGCGCGCCAACCGTTACCAAAGACGGCGTCTCGGTCGCCAAAGAAATCGAACTGAAGGACAAGTTCGAGAACATGGGCGCGCAAATGGTCAAGGAAGTCGCTTCCAAGACCTCTGATAACGCGGGTGACGGCACCACCACCGCCACCGTGCTTGCCCAGGCCATCGTCCGCGAGGGCATGAAGTACGTCGCAGCCGGCATGAACCCGATGGACCTCAAGCGCGGTATCGACCGTGCGGTTGTCTCGCTCACCGAAGAGCTGAAGAAAATCAGCAAGCCCTGCACGACCACCAAGGAAATCGCCCAGGTTGGCTCCATTTCCGCCAACAGCGACGACGAAATCGGCAACATCATCGCCGAGGCAATGGAAAAGGTCGGCAAGGAAGGCGTCATCACGGTTGAAGACGGCAAGTCGCTCAACAACGAACTCGATGTCGTGGAAGGCATGCAGTTTGACCGCGGCTATCTGTCGCCCTACTTCATTAACAACCCCGACAAGCAAATCGCGGTCATGGATGATCCTTTCGTGCTGCTGCACGACAAGAAGATCAGCAACATCCGTGATCTGCTGCCGGTGCTCGAGCAGGTCGCCAAGGCAGGCCGTCCGCTGCTGATCATCGCCGAGGAAGTCGAAGGCGAAGCGCTGGCCACCCTGGTCGTCAACAACATCCGCGGCATCCTGAAGACCGTTGCGGTCAAGGCCCCTGGCTTCGGCGACCGTCGCAAGGCGATGCTCGAAGACATGGCCATCCTGACCGGCGGCACCGTGATCGCCGAAGAAACCGGCATGTCGCTCGACAAAGCCACGCTGGCCGACCTCGGCCGCGCCAAGCGCGTCGAAGTGGGCAAGGAAAACACCACCATCATCGATGGCGCCGGTGAGTCCAAGCTAATCGAAGCCCGCGTCAAGGCAATTCGCTCGCAAATCGACGAGGCCACCAGCGACTACGACCGCGAAAAGCTCCAGGAGCGTGTTGCCAAGCTCGCCGGCGGCGTTGCGGTCATCCGCGTCGGTGCTGCCACCGAAGTCGAGATGAAAGAGAAGAAGGCCCGCGTGGAAGACGCGCTGCACGCCACGCGTGCCGCCGTTGAAGAGGGCATCGTGGCGGGCGGCGGTGTCGCACTGCTGCGTGCTCGTGCTGCGGTTCAGGTCAAGGGCGACAACGCCGACCAGAACGCCGGCGTTCAGATCGTGATGCGCGCGGTGGAAGAACCGCTGCGTCAGATCGTGAACAACTGCGGCGAAGAGGCCAGCGTGGTGGTGGCTGAAGTCCTGAAGGGCAAAGGCAACCACGGTTACAACGCAGCCAACGGCACCTACGGCGATATGCTCGAGATGGGCGTGGTTGACCCCACCAAGGTCACCCGTACCGCGCTGCAGAACGCTGCGTCGGTTGCCAGCCTGATGCTTACGACCGACGCGATGGTCGCCGAGCAGCCGGAAGACAAGCCGGCCGCTGGTGGCATGCCCGGTGGCATGGGTGGTATGGGCGGCATGGGTGGCATGGATATGTAATTCCATGCGCTCGCGGGCGCTGCACTGCGATATCTGCGCAGCGCCCGAAGCCGTGCAATCCCCGCGTGACGAAAGTCCGCGGGGATTTTTTTCGGTACGATCCAGGGTTCCCCGCCGCCTCGTCCCCGCGCCCACAGTCCCATGTCCGAGCCCGATTACTTCGATGACTTCGATCGCCGATGGTCAAGGCGTGACCTGAGCCGGGCCATCGGCTGGAAACGGCTTGCTGCCTGGGATCCGGCCTCGCGCATCCTGCGTGCCGTGTTCGTAGTACGTCCAGAGTTCTGTCACTCAAACGGCACCATCGCTCAGGGTGGTTTCGTCACTGCCTGGCTTGACGCATCCATGGCTCAGGCCACCATTCGTGACACCCAGTTCGAGAACAACATCGCCACCCTCGAACTCAAGGTGTCGTTCATCAAGAGCGTGCCGCAGGGCGAGGTCATCGCTGAAGGCCGCATACTCAAGCGAGGCCGGCGAGTCGTATTCCTGGAGGGTAGTCTGTTTGATCGGACCGGCTCCGACCTGCTGGCCACCGCCACCTCCACCGGGCTGATTGTGCCGTTCGTGCAAGAAAAGGAATCCGCCGAATGACGCGCGCGCTGAATTTCAGTTCCGGACCGGCGATGCTGCCCGAAGAAGTGCTGCGTCAGGTGGCAGCCGACATGCTCGACTGGTCAGGAAGCGGCATGTCGGTGATGGAAATGAGTCACCGTGGCGAGCACTACATGCGTATTCACGCGCAGGCTCAACGCGATCTGCGCGAACTGATGGGCATTCCCGATCATTACCAGGTGCTGTTTCTGCAGGGCGGTGCCACGCTGCAGTTCACCATCGTGCCCATGAATCTGATGGGACTCACCGGGTCGGCCGATTACATCACCACCGGCGAATGGTCTCGAAAAGCAATCCGCGAGGCGCGCCGATACGGCAAGGCATTTGAAGCAGCCAGCGACGAGGTCAACGGGTTTCGCAGCATTCCGTCGCCAGACAGCTGGCAACGGTCGGCTGGCGCGGGCTACCTCCATATCTGTTCGAACGAAACGATCGGCGGCGTTGAATTTCATGCAACCCCCGATGTCGGCGATGTGCCCCTCGTAGCCGACATGTCGTCCACGATCCTATCGCGTCCCATTGACGTGTCGCGCTACGGCCTGATTTATGCGGGGGCGCAGAAAAACATCGGCCCTGCTGGGCTCACCATTGTCATCATCCGCGAAGATCTGCTGGGCCATGCGTTACCGGGCACGCCAGCGCTGCTCGACCTGAAGGCGCAGGCCGACGCCGATTCCATGATCAACACGCCTTCCACGTTCAGCATCTATGTGGCGGGGCTCGTGTTTCAGTGGCTCAAGCGCCAGGGCGGCGTGACCGCCATTGAACAGCACAACATCGCGAAGGCGAAACTGCTGTACGACTGCATCGATGCCAGCGGGTTGTACCAAAATCGAATTGATCCTGCCGCTCGCTCGCGAATGAACGTCCCGTTTCAGCTCGCCAAGCCTGAACTCGATGAAGCGTTCCTGAAAGGCGCCGAGGCTGCGGGCATGCAGCAGCTGAAGGGCCATCGAACCGCAGGCGGCATGCGCGCATCCATCTACAACGCGATGCCGCTTGAAGGCGTGAAGGCGCTCGTTCAATACATGCGCCA
>VGHA01000126.1 GCA_016868375.1 Betaproteobacteria bacterium
ACCGCTCGGTCAGCCGGTTGTGGTTGAGAACCGAAGCGGCGCGGGTGGTAATCTCGGCGCAGATCACGTCGCCAAGTCGCCCGCCGACGGCTATACGCTGTTGATCGGTGCGGTCGCCACGCACGCGATCAATCCGTCGCTGTATCCGCGCATGCCCTACGATGCCGAGCGCGATTTCGCACCCATCTCCATGATCGCTGTCGTGCCCAACGTGCTGGTGCTCAATCAGGCATTCGCCGACAGCGAATCGATCCGGACCGTTGATGACTTCATTGCGGTGCTGCGCCGCAGGCCCGGCGCGCTGCAATTCGCATCGGGTGGCAATGGCAGCGCCGGCCACCTCGCCGGTGAGTTGTTCAAACAGCAGACCTCAACCTTTGCGGTACACATTCCGTACCGTGGAGCAGGCCCCGCACAACTCGCTCTGCTGTCGGGTGAAGTGCAGTTCATGTTTGACAATCTGGCCTCTGCCGCACCCCGGATTCGCGAAGGTCGCATTCGCGCGCTGGGTATCACTACCACCGAGCGCTCGCGTGCAATGGCCGAGATTCCCCCCCTTGCCGAACTGGCGCCGCGATCGCTGGCTGGATTCGACATCAGCACCTGGTACGGGCTGTTTGCCCCGGCAGGCGTACCGCGTGCCATCATCGATCGCATTCATGCGGCGTTGACCCAGGCCATGGCCGGCGAACGCTTTCAGCAGACCATGCGGCAACAGGCCGCCACCGCGTCACCCACCACCCCCGAAGCCTTCAGCGCGCTCATTCGGCGGGAAGCGGCTAAATATAAGGATCTCGTTGCGCGATCAGGCGCCACCGTCGACTGACAATCGACGCATGGCGACCCAAACGTCTTTGAAGGAGGTCATGCCATGATCCATGTCGTCGCTGTTATCACTGCCAAGCCAGGCTTGCGGGATACGATCCTGCGTGAGTTTCGGGCCAATGTTCCCGCGGTGCTCTCGGAAGACGGTTGCATCGAATACGGCGCGGTCACTGACACATCGCCCGCCCCCGGGTTTGCCACCCCGATTGGACCGGACACTTTCATGGTGATCGAAAAATGGACATCGATCCAGGCGCTTGAGGCCCATGCGCGCAGCCCACACATGGCCGCCTACGGTGCCCGAACCCGCGAGCACATTGCACAGCGCCTGGTGCACGTGCTGACCGGGGTCTGAACCCGCAGTAGCCCCTCAGAAAATCGCCAGGGAGCTGTTCTTCAGGTCGGTGACCAGCATGTAGCCAGGCGCATGGGTAATGCAGTACTCAGGCTTGGCCGCAGCAATCACGGCCTGCGGCGTGACGCCACACGCCCAGAACACCGGAAGCTCGTCGTCGCGCACTTCAATCGGATCACCATAGTCCGGCCGGGCAATATCGCGAATGCCGATCTGCTCGGGTAACCCGATGTGAACCGGCGCGCCGTGCACCGACGGAAAGCGCGAGGTGATCTGGACTGCGCGAATCGCATCCGCCGGCTTGAGCGGACGCATCGACACCACCATGGGGCCATGAAACACGCCTGCCGATCGGGTAGGAATGGAGGTGCGATACATGGGCACGTTGGCGCCGCAATCGATGTGACGCATTGGCAGACCTGCCTCGACCAGCGCCTCTTCAAACGAGAACGAGCAGCCGAGTACGAAGCTCACCAGATCGTCGCGCCAGAACTCGCGAACGTCCTCTACCTCCGCGATCAGTTCGCCGTTGCGCCAGACGCGATACAGCGGAAGGTCAGTACGAATGTCGAGATCGTCGCCCAGTGCGGGAAGCCGCGGATCACCCGGCGCTGACGTGGCAAGCACTGGGCAAGGCTTTGGATTCTGCTGACAGAACCGCAGAAAATCATGCGCCAGTGCGGCGGGAAGAATGGCCAGATTGCCCTGCACCATGCCGGGCGCAATCCCCGCTGTGGGACGCAGACAGTCTCCACGACGGATCGCAAGACGGGCCTCGCGCCCGGATGAGAACACCTGAAACGCTGCCAACCCTGACCCGGCATTCATGACACGGCCCCTTCAACCCGACATCCTGCCATGGTACTTCAGTGCCGTTTCGGCCGCAGCCCGCCGATCGCAGGACGCAGCGCAAATTTCGGTAGAGTGCTTCCACCGAACCAATTCCTGAAAGCCTGACCTATGAGCATTCGCGGCAAAGCCTTCATCGTGGGCGCCTTCGAGCATCCAACCCGACTGGCGCCCGACAAGAGCGTCGCGCAGCTGCACATGGAGTGCGCACTGGGCGCAGTTCAAGACGCCGGGCTGTCGCTGGCCGATGTTGACGGATACTTTTGCGCGGGGGATGCGCCAGGGCTGGGGGCGCTCAGCATGATCGAGTACATGGGAATCCGCCCCCGCCATATTGACACCACGGAAACCGGTGGATCGTCCTATCTCATTCACGTGTCTCATGCCGCGCAGGCCATCGCGTCCGGGCGCTGCAACATAGCGTTGATCACCCTGGCGGGCAGGCCCCGCTCGGAGGCCTCGAGCGGTCTGCAGCCCCGCAACTTCGGTGCGAACATTCCTGATCAGCCCTTCGAAGCGCCTTTTGGTCCGCTCACCATCAACAGCTACGCGCTGGTTGCAGCGCGTCACATGCATCAATACGGCACGACCGCTGAGCAGCTGGCCTGGATCAAGGTGGCCGCCTCGCATCATGCTCAGCACAATCCCCATGCGATGCTTCGACAGGTGCTCACCGTCGATGAAGTGCTCGCCTCGCCACTGGTGTCGGACCCGATTCGCCGCATGGATTGCTGCGTGGTATCTGACGGTGGCGGTGCCTTGATTGTTGCCCGCCCAGAGATCGCCCGAGCCTTGAAGCGGCCAGCGGTCCAGATCCGCGGCGCCGGTGAATTTGTCAAAGGCCTGGACGGTGGCCGGGTCGACCTCAGCTATTCGGGCGCCCGGCACTCTGGCGCCGCCGCCTTCGAAGAGGCCGGCGTCAAACCAGCCGACATCCAGTACGTCTCCATTTACGACAGTTTCACGATCACCGTCCTGATGCAGCTCGAGGACCTGGGCTTCTGCGAGAAGGGCCAGGGCGGGCGCTTCGTCGCTGACGGCAATCTGATCGCAGGCAGCGGCCGCCTGCCGTTCAATACCGACGGCGGCGGGCTCTGCAGCAACCATCCGGCCAACCGCGGCGGCATCACCAAGGTCATCGAAGCTGTTCGCCAACTGCGTGGTGAAGCGCACCCGGCGGTACAGGTTCAAAACTGTACGCTCGCGCTTGCTCAGGGCACCGGTGGCCAGCTCGGTGCGCGCCACGGCAGCTCCACGCTTATTCTCGAAAGGGTTTGACCATGCCTACCCCCTATCAGGACCGCAAGCTGCCCGCGCCCGTCATCTATCCCGAGAACCAGGCCTACTGGGATGCCGCTGTGCGCGGCGAACTGATGGTGCCCCACTGCAACGCCTGCGGCCCCTTCTGGTATCCGCGGCCCTACTGCCCGCATTGCGGCAGCGGCAACGTCGAACTGAAGCGGTCAACGGGTCAGGGCATCGTGTATTCGCTCAGCATCACGCGACGCGCCGGCCCGATTCCCTATGCAATCGCCTACGTTACCCTGGACGAGGGTGTCACCATCATGACCAACCTTGCCGACTGCGACCTTGATTCGGTTCGCATCGACGATCGCGTCGAGGTGGTGTTCAAGCCTACCGACGGCGGGCCGACTGTTCCGCTGTTTCGGCCAGTTGCTGCCAGCGCGGCCTAAGGCCCGGGCGGCGCACTGCGCTGTCCGCGTGGAACGCCCGCTCGGCTAGTTCCGGGTGCACTGAATCGACCGGACCTGCATCGGTAACGGTCCACGAACAGCCTGAACAACCACTCGGATTTTGTCGGAGGGCTTGTCGCTAGGTAAGGCGAGGCACGACGTCGGGAGATCAACTTTTCCGAGTAGCGTTCCGCGCAGCCGCCAGGGTCCGCGTTGCGCTGAAGCAAAATCGATCGGACGCATCAGGTCAATGATCTGCACATCCGCCCGCTCGGCGCTATTGGGTACCTGCGGCGGCATCTTCAGTTGCCAGCCATCGGCACCTTTCTCGATTTCAACCCGAGCGAACTGCGCCGGTGACAGCGTCCCGCGCAACGCGGGCGGAACGCTGATGCGCGTTCCCTGAATCTCAATTTCTGCACCATCCGCACTGACCCTGGATACCTCGCCGCCCAAGACGGTGCGAGCCGACGACTCATCACGCACGAGCGACGGTACGGCCACCCGCTCAGGTGTCATGGGCGTGCGGGTGGTGTCACCTGCTGGCGGCGTGGTCCAGACTCGCAACAACTGGTCGACCGCGAGGGCCGCCGCAGCGGGGCCCTGTGCGAGATCCACGGCGCTCCCAGCGGCTGCATTGAGGCGTGCAATAGACCCTTGAACGCTACGCACCACACCACTGACCAGAACCTTGGGCTGTGGATCAATCGCCTCGACGCGCGAAGCGAGCAGGTAGTGCGAATCGGAGCCTTTATCGAGCACCCAGGTTCCGTGCGCCTGGATCCATTGGTCTTTCAGCAGCGGACAGTTGGGCGTGCAGTCCCGCTCGCCAAAGTCGATCCAGGTTACTGCGCCGAAGGCGCCTACCGCGACCTTATCGATTCGGACACGCTGCCCGAGCACGGTCAGCCATTGACTTCCGCCGCTTTCAGCCTCGACACGTTCGATGGGCCCCACCAGCTCGGTCACCACCTCGATGAGCTCAGCGACGTTGTCGCCGCTGCTGCGCACGCGCACGCGCTGGCCAAGCTTCAGTGCAGCCGGGCGCACGCCCGCAGCGCCCTCCTCGGTAACGACGGCGCGACTGTCGTCATACCGCTCGCCATCGATGTAGACGCTGCCAAAACTGGTTACCGTGCCTTCGGCCAGGCCACTACCGCCGCTGCCAACGCCACCCGCAAGATCACCAATTCCGCCACCACAGGACATCAGCAGTGTCGCCACGCCGATCAACAGGGCAGCGCGCACCAGTTCGATGAATCGCCTTGAAGATTGGGCGAACTCTCTGACCCATGGCGTGATCATGACGACTTATCCTGCGACGCCTCAGGCGCGCTATAACTGAACACCCCAAGCCGGAAACGATGCGGCCGGCTTTCGCCTTCATCGCGCTCACACATCGGAACAGCCTGATCGACGACGCGTTGCAGGGCGTCCGCCCAAATCTGATTGGCCAATTGATGGAGTTCTCGAATCGACGCTTCGCTCAGCCCGTCTGCAAACACGCTCTGCTCGAGGAAGCGGCGACCGGGATCGCCGCTCAGGTTGTGAACGCCCGCTGCAAGATGATCCACCGCAGACCCGGCGAACAAGGCTCTCGCTTCTTCCAGCCCGGGGTTTGGTACAAAGGCGTCACGAATCAACCTGACGCTTTCCCCCTCTTCGCGCACAACGCCGAGCCGCACAAGATCGTCGAGCACAGCACGATGGTGAAAATCGCGTGATACCCGGCGCGCAAGCGTCTCAAATGATGGTTCGGCACCGGCAAACGGCAGAACATCGGGCCATCCCAGGCTCAGCCATCGGGTTACCACCTGATTGGCAGGACTCGGCTTTCCCCAGCGCATGCCCTGCGCGGCGTTGTCCGCGGTTACCTGCTCTGCGGGCTCGCCCAGCGCGCGTACATCCTTTCGATGCAGGCCAGACAGCAGGCTGAGCGCCGAATCGGTGCGCTTGCGACCCAACCGTGCCAGTTCATGTTCAGCCTGGGCGAGAAAGACCGGCTTCAGCGCAGCCGCGAAAGCGGCATAACCCACTCCGGAACGAACCAGCCAGGTGACCAGCGGCTCGAGAATGGCAAGAACCTCGGCGAGCACGGCCTCCGAGCTGTCGGACGGATTCGGCGCCTGGGCTGCGAGCGGCTGCTCGCTGGACGGATGAGTAGGCATCTATCAATTATAGATGGGAAACTTTCCCAGCGGCGAATCGGGGATGATCCGGACAGGACATTTGTCGCCTGCCCTTACTGCTCGAGAAGAGTCGATACCGCCTGTACGACGCGCTGCGGATGCTCATAGGCGAGCCAGTGGGCCGCCTCCGGGATCAGACAGACACGATCAACGCCCACCAGATCGCGGTATTGCGGCAGCCGCTCGGCCAGTGCCGATCGCTGATGCGGATCCTGTCCCCCCAGGAGCAGGCTGATCGGGCAATCGGCCTGCCGGATCAGCTCGCGAATATCGAGCGATCGTGACAAGGGGCGCGACTTGAATCGCGACCGCCGCACCTGCTCCGCCGCATCCGAGATCAGTTCAGGTGTGACCCGATCGGGATCGGAAATCATGATTCGACATTGGGTCACCGCAACGCCCGCAAGCAGGCCGCCCCGACGGGTCTCTCTAACCCCTTCTTCGAGGATCTCAAGCACTTCTTTCGTGACCTCGGGACCTAACGGTGGATTGATCAGGATCGCACCTCGGAACCCCGGCACCTGCCGCCAGCGTCGGGCAAGTTCGCAGGCAACCAGCGTTCCAAATGAGAAGCCTACGAGAACCGCCACTGCTGGAAGTGAGCGCAACGCGCCCTCCACAAGTGCCGCGTAATCGGATAGCGATGACACGCCGGGCGCATCGTCCGACTCGCCGTACCCTGGCAGATCAATGGCGATCGGATCTGCGATCGCCGACAGCGAATCCAGGTTTGCACGCCAGTGACGCCAGCTGCCGTGCCCACCATGCAACAGCAACGCCACCGGTCGGCTGCCATCGAGCGCACCGGTGGTGACCGCATGCATTGAACCTGTCTGCATCGAAAGTGATAGCGACCTCATTCAGTCATCCATTTGTTACGTCAAATATCTCTGTCAGGTCATTCGCGGCACAAGCAACTCTGCGCCAATCGGTGTTTACCCTTGCAGGGTGTGTCAATGAACCAAGCGGCCCCAGAATCGGGCTAGCATCTTCCCATTAATACTCGAGGTGCCCCAAGGCACTCGCTCCGTCTGCTCAGACGGGTACTCACGACTCACCGGTTCTGGAGGCTATCCATGTATAACAAGATTCTGATTGCGTATGACGGCTCTCAGAGCGGCCGGACCGCGCTATTTGAGTGCTCCTATCTTGCGACGCAATCAAAGGCTGAGATCCACTTGATCGCGGTGGTGCAGCCGGTGCCGGCAGCCGTTCTGTACGAGGTCGTCATCTCCGAAGTTCCCGACGCTACCGATGAAACCGAGCATCACCGGAAATTGCTCGAGGAAGGTGTGCAGATGCTGCGCGAGCGCGGCTTTCCGGCGCAGGGCCACCTCGCGCGGGGCGAACCGGTGGAGCAGATTTCCGAGCATGCCAAGCGCCTGGGTGCCGATCTGATCATCGTCGGACATCGCCGGGCCAAAGGGTGGGCCGAGCGCTGGTGGCGCGGCTCAATCGGCGCAACGCTGATGGACAGTGCCCCCTGCAGCGTGCTGATCGCCATGACTGGTGGCCGTTAACCAGCCGGGCCTACCCCTATTCCCCGATCCTGTCCGGGCATCCCAACGTCAGGCGCACGTTCTCGGATAAGTTTCGGCTTCGGCGCGGAATCGGCTAATGTTCGGGGGTTTTTGCATCACCGGATTGCCGATGCGCGACCGCGAATCATCCATGACCCTCCAGGAGACCACCATGTCCCAAAAATCCAAAACCCCCTTGCGTCGTCGCTTCCTGAAGTCGGCGGCTGGCGGCGCAGTGGCCACCGGCGCGCTTGCAGCGCCGATGGTATCCACCGCGCAAACCATCAGCCTTCGTTTCCAGAGCACGTGGCCCGCTAAAGACATCTTCCACGAGTACGCCAACGATTTCGCCAAGAAGGTGAACGAGATGGCGGGCGCCAGGGTCCGCGTCGAAGTGTTGCCCGCAGGTGCTGTGGTCGGCGCGTTTCAACTGCTTGAGGGCGTCGCCAAGGGTACGCTCGACGGCGGCCACGGCGTCGTGGCTTACCACTATGGCAAGAACTCGGCACTGGCGCTCTGGGGATCAGGCCCAGGCTTCGGCATGGACCCCAACATGCTGCTGTCGTGGCACTACTACGGCGGCGGCAAAGAACTGCTCGACGAGATCTACAAGTCGATCAATATCGACGTGGTGTCGTATCTGTATGGTCCGATGCCCACCCAGCCCTTCGGCTGGTTCAAAAAGCCGATCGCTCGTGTCGAAGACATCAAGGGCACCAAGTTCCGCACCGTGGGTCTGGCGGTTGACATGTATACCGACATGGGCGCGGCCGTGAATCCGTTGCCCGGTGGCGAAATTGTGCCGGCACTCGATCGCGGCCTGATCGATGGCGCCGAATTCAACAACGCATCGTCCGACCGTATTCTGGGCTTCCCGGACGTGGTCAAGAACTGCATGCTGCAAAGCTTCCACCAAAGTACCGAGCAGTTTGAAATCCTGTTCAACCGGGCCAAGTTCAACACGCTGCCCGCCGAGGTCAAGTCGATCATCGACTACGCGGTTCAGGCAGCCAGTGCGGACATGAGCTGGAAGGCCGTCGATCGCAATTCCAAGGACTACATTGAGCTGAAGAAGGCAGGCGTCAACTTCTACAAGACGCCCGATGCCATCCTGCGTGCGCAGCTTGCGTCCTGGGACAAAATCATGGACAAGAAGTCCAGCGAAAACGCGATGTTCAAGAAGGTACTTGACAGCCAGCGGGCGTTTGCTCAACGCGCCGGTAGCTGGCAGAACGACTACACGGTCGACTTCAAGATGGCCTACAACCACTACTTCGGACGTCGTTGATAGGCTGATCGGCCCGACCTATCGGGCCGTTACCGGAAGCGGCCGCCCAGGCGGTCACTTCCGGCTCCGTTTCCGGGCTGCGTTCCCGTGATGGGTTCAGTGCAATCGCCACACGAACTCGCCCCTTGCCTGCGGGTATCCAATGCAAAAACTGCTTCTTGCGGTCGACCGCCTTTCCACCTGGGTGGGTCAGGCCTTCGCCTGGGCGATTGTCTTATTGACCGCACTGATTACCTGGGAAGTGTTTTGCCGATACGTGCTGAACGATCCTCATGACTGGTCGTTGAACGCGCAGATCATGCTGTACGGCGTGCTGTTCATGACCGCTGGCGCGTACACGCTGGCAAAAAACGGACACGTCCGGGGCGACGTTCTCTACGGGTTTTTTCAGCCCAGAACGCAGGCTACCGTTGATCTTATTTTGTACGTGCTGTTTTTTCTGCCAGGAATATTCGCGCTCACCTGGGCCGGATGGGACTACGCAAACGAGTCTCTGGCCATTCGCGAAAAAACCTTCTCGGCCACCCCGCTGCCGCTATATCCCTTCAAGTTCGTCATTCCTTTCTCAGGCGCACTGCTGCTCCTGCAGGGGCTGGTTGAGATCGTCCGCTGCATCCACTGTATCCGCGACGGCGAGTGGCCCTCACGCGAGCAGGACGTTGAGGAGGTTGACGTCGACAAGCTGAAGAAAATGGTCAATGTCAAAGACGAGGACATTGCTGCGCTGGCCGCCGACACACCAAGGACCGCGAAATGAAGATTCGTCGCGAACTCTGGTTCGGCTTCTCGCTGATGGGGCTGATCATTATCGGCACCGCGGGCGTGCTGCTCAGCGCTGAAAAATTTACCAGCGGCCACCTGGGCCTCGCCATGCTCGCGCTTGTGGTGGTGGCCATCATGCTGGGGTTTCCCACAGCGTTCACGCTGATGGGCATGGGCATGCTTTTCACATGGTTTGCCTACGATCGCGACATCACGAAGACGCTCGATCTGATGGTGCAGTCAGCGTTCAAGGTGATGAGCAATGATGTGCTGATCTCCATCCCCTTGTTCGTGTTCATGGGGTATCTGGTTGAACGCGCCAACCTGATCGAAAAACTGTTTCGAAGCCTGCATCTGTCGCTGGCGCGTGTTCCAGGATCGCTGGCGGTGGCAACGCTCCTTACCTGTGCGGTGTTTGCAACCGCCACGGGTATCGTGGGTGCGGTCGTCACGCTGATGGGCCTGCTCGCTTTCCCGCAGATGCTGAAGGCGGGTTATGACGTGAGGCTGAGCGCGGGCGCCATCACCGCGGGCGGCTGCCTGGGAATTCTGATCCCCCCTTCAGTAATGCTGATCGTCTACGGCGCCACCGCGGGGGTGTCGGTGGTTCAGCTTTACGCCGGGGCGTTCTTTCCAGGCCTGATGCTGGCTGGCCTGTACATCGTCTACGTCATCGTGGTGGCGAAGCTCAAGCCTGAACATGCGCCGCCCCTGTCGGCAGAGGCCCGGCATATCGAGCTTCCACCCCTGATGGATCGCGTCGCGCAGGCCTTCCCGGGCGCTGCGCTGTCGGGTCTGATGCGCGCCCTCAAGGGCAGGAACAATGCCGACGTGCCTGCCAGCTATCTCCTCAATCAGCTGATTGCGGCGCTGCTGCCGGCCCTCATCGTGTTGGGTCTGCTGGGAATCGTCTGGAATGGTCTGACCGCGCCAGACCCGGAGGCGGCCTATCGTGCCGCAGCTGCCGAGGCTCGCGCAGGGGGTTCGTCCTCCGGCGGACTGGCCGAGCCCCCGGGCGCTGGTGGTCTTCGCGAACCCCCGGGTGCCGGCGGGTTACGCGAGCCGCCGGGATCCTCGGGCGGGTTGAGAGAGCCGGCAGGTTCGGGCGGACTAAGAGAGCCACCCAGTGCCGGTGGACTGCGAGAGCCCCCCGGCACAGCTGGAGGCCTGCGAGAGCCGCCGTCTGCCGGTGGCGGGCTTGCTGAGCCGCCCGGCGCATCGTCACTACGCGAGCCGCCCGGCGCAGGCGCACTGCGCGAACCGGGGGGCGCAGCCGGCGGGTTGGCCGAGCCTCCGGGCGCGTCCTCCCAACCGGGTGGCGACCTCAAGCTTCCCCGCAATCCGGCGCCAACTGGATTTTGGATCGGCGCGGGCGCAGCGGCGCTTGCGCTGGTGGCGTTCTACGCGGTGCTCAGCTTTCAGCGGTTTGAAGTGTTCAAGATGCTGCTCGGTAGCTTCTTCCCGTTGGTGGTGTTGATTCTCGCCGTGCTGGGCAGCATTGTGTTTGGCCTTGCCACGCCCACGGAAGCAGCAGCGGTCGGTGCCTTCGGCGGCTTTCTGCTCGCGGCGGCCTACCGACAGCTCACCGTGACAGTCGTCAAGGACAGCGCGTTTCTGACGGCCAAGACCAGCGCGATGGTCTGCTGGCTGTTTGTGGGCAGCTCGATTTTTTCTGCGGCGTTCGCACTGCTGGGCGGCCAGGAACTGGTTGAAAACTGGGTTCTTTCAATGAACCTCAGCAAAACCGAGTTCCTGATACTGAGCCAGGTCATCATCTTCCTGCTGGGATGGCCGCTGGAGTGGACCGAGATCATCGTGATCTTCATGCCGATCTTCATTCCGTTGCTAGATAACTTCGGCGTAGATCCCCTGTTCTTCGGCCTGCTGGTGGCGCTGAATCTGCAGACGGCGTTTTTGAGTCCGCCGGTGGCCATGGCCGCGTTCTATCTCAAAGGCGTCAGCCCGCCGCACGTCACCTTGAATCAGATCTTTCGGGGCATGCTGCCGTTCATGGGTATCCAGATTATTGCGATCGTCATGCTGTACGTGATCCCTGAAATCGGACTGTGGCTACCGAAAGCGCTGTATGGGCGATAAGCTTCCACAAGGGGCCTTGGGCGCGACGCTGATGCGTGCCCAAGGTTCGACGGCAGGGTCGCCGCGCAATCCGCGCGAAGCAGTTCCGTCTTTTGGAATTCGATATCGCCTCAGGGAGGATTCATGTCCATCGATCGTCATCCATTCTCACGCCAACGTCGCAATCTGGTCGCAACCGGTGCCGCCGCCATCGGGTTGGGCGCCGCGTCCGGCGTGTTGGCTCAATCGCCAGAATCCTGGCCCAACCGGCCAATCCGCCTGCTCGTAGGCTTCGCGCCCGGCGGCAGCTCGGATGTGGTGTCTCGTCTCATGGCCCAGCGCCTGTCACCCATTCTTGGACAGCAGGTGGTCGTGGAAAACCGTCCCGGCGCGGGTGGGCTGATTGCGGCGGAAGCGGTTGCCCGCGCGCAGCCCGATGGTTACACGTGGGCATTGCTGCCAAGCGGCCATGCCAGCCAGGCGG
>VGHA01000127.1 GCA_016868375.1 Betaproteobacteria bacterium
GACGGCGCCGCTACAGCGTTCGGCAAGCTGACCTACTCCGTGAGTCCGGCACTCCCCGCGGGACTGCAACTCAACAAAGACACAGGGGCGGTTACCGGTTCGCTCGGATCCATACCCGATGCCCAGGTCACTTTCACTGCCACTGATGGGGCAGGGCGTGCCGTGAGCCACCAGCTCACATTACAAACAGTCACCGCGCCGGTCATCCGCAGCTTCACTGCCACCGACTCTGTCGGTGCGAACAATGTTGGAAAGCAGGGCGAAGCCGTTACGTTCACACTCGCCATGAGCGAGCCGGTTACGGTTGTGGGGTCGCCTCAAGTTAGCTTCGTGGCGGGCACAGGGCAGCCGTTCTCGGCCAGCTACCAGTCGATAAGCTCGGACAAAAGATCGCTTGTCTTTACTGCCAATGCACCGGCGGGCGACGGGACATTCAAGATTTCCTCAATCAGCTTGAATGGCGCGACCGTTACCGGTGATGTGAGCAAACAGCCTCTGGTCCTCACCGCGGTAAATCAGGTTTTCAGCGAATATCGGGTCGACAACACCGCGCCGGTAGTAGATACCGCTGCGCTGTCCGTCGCTGAGAACGTCAAGGTGGTCGGACAGGTAGCCTACATCGACGCGGGGCCCGTCAAGTATAGCCTGGGGTCTGGTTCGGATTCGGCGCAGTTCGAAATTTCCGAGGCTGGCGTACTGAGCTTCAAGGTGGCTAAGAACTACGAAGCGGAAAGTGGGGGCCGTACCTACACCGTGCCGGTCATTGCGACCGATCTCGCGGGCACGGCAAGTGCACCCAAGGCAATTGTTGTTACCCTGACTGACGTCGATGAATTCGATGTCACCAAGTCCACTGACGTCAATACAGCCGCCGCCAACACCGTCGCGGAAAATTCGTCGATTGGCTCGCTGGTTGGCGTGACTGCCTCGGCGTCTGACGATGACGCCACCACCAACACTGTCAGCTACAAGCTGGTCACCGCGAATGGGGCTGACTACACCGGTACCGAGTTCACAGTGGGCGCGTCAACCGGCGTGATCAGCGTGGCCGGCCCGATTGATTTCGAAGCGGTTAGCCCGGCTACCCGCACCCTGTATGTCAAGGCCACGTCCGCCGACGGTTCGTCGTCGATTAGCGACGCAATTGTCGTTACTGTCACGAACGTCAACGAAGCGCCGGAACTGAACGGTACGGTGGGCCCTGTCACTGCGGTAAATAATCAGCCGTTTATCCGTGATCTGAAGCCGTTCTTCAGAGACCCGGATGGATCTGACGTATTTGGAACTTTGGCTTACACGGTATCGAGCGGGACGCTTCCCGCCGGTATCACCTTGTCGGCGACTGGCGTTCTGACGGGAACCGCCACCACTGACGCCAGTCCAGCGACCGTCAAGGTCCGGGCGACTGACTCTGGATCGCTATTTGCTGAGCAGACGTTTACGATCGGCGTAGTTTCAGCCCCGGTCCTCCAAAGCTTCACTTTGTCGGATCCTGTGGGTTCTCCTACGGCGGGCAAGTCTGGCGACGACCTTATCTTTGTTCTGAAGTTTTCCGAGGCAGTCAGTGTTACGGGTGCGCCCAAGGTCACCTTAAAGGTCATGAGTAATGGCCAGTCCGCTGCCACAGTTGATGCGACCTACAGCGGTCAGGGGTCGGGTGCCGACAGCCTCACATTCACCGCCAAAGCGCCAAATGCCAGCGGGACATTTGAAGTGGGCGCGTTCACCCTGGCCAACGCCACCATCATTGGGAACGTGTCGAAGCAGCCGCTGGTCGCCACCAGTGTCGGGCAGGTATTTGCAGGCTACACGCTGGACAGCAAGGTTCCGACGATCCAGTCGCCGTCCGGCGTGTCCCCCCTGTCGGTCCCTGAAAATGCGACCAAAATCGCGGATCTGGCAGCCGATGAACAGGTTAACTGGTCGGTAACGAGCGCTAACGCGGCGGTCTTCTCCATAGTTGGGTCGGTACTCAGCTTCAAGGCTCTAAAAGATTTTGAGGTACAGGCTGACCGCACCACTACACTGACGCTGGCTGGAACGGACTCCGCGGGCAACCAGAAAACGGTCGACCTCACGGTTAATCTCACAGACGTTAACGAATTCCAGGTGTCCAAGCCTGCCGATACAAACTCGGTAGCCAATACCGTTGCCGAAAACTCTGCAGCGGGCACCGCTGTCGGCGTCACGGCAACGGCAACGGATTCCGACGGAACCACCAATGCGGTCACCTACAAACTGGTGAACGCAAACGGTACCGACTACACCGGGACGGAGTTTGCCATTGGTGCCTCCACGGGTATCGTGACTGCGTCGGGTGCGATTGACTTTGAGGCAAGCACCACGACAACGCGCACCATTTACGTCAAAGCCACTTCGGCTGATGGCTCTTCCCAGGTAAGCGACGCGATTGTCATCGCTGTTACCGATGTCAACGAGAAACCGACCGTCGTGGCGTCTTCGCCTTCCGAATTCACTGCGGTGGTCGGGCTGGCACTTACGAATGCTTCGGTTGCTAACTGGTTCAGCGATCCCGACTCAAGTGCCGGCAACAACGGCAAACTTACCTACACTGCGAAGGCTACCGCGGATATGCCGACGGGGCTGCCGAGCGGCTTGTCCCTCGCCGCTGCGACGGGGGCTCTCACTGGAACGGTTGGGCAAACCGGATCGAAGTCCGTCACGATCATTGCAACGGACGGCGGCGGGCTTTTCGTTGAAAAGATCGTCACCTTGAACGCGGTGACTGCGCCGACCTTGTCTGCTAGTTTGCTGGACAATGTTACGAACCTTGATCCCACCTCGAATATCGTGTTGAGGTTCAGTGAAGGCGTTAACCCGGTTGCGCAGAAGTTCATCCGGATCGTGAATGATCCCAACACCACCGCTACAGCAGCGAACGGTTTCCGCGGAGAGACGGCCACCAACACCATCCAGATTGAAGCCACATCATCGCAAGTCACTTTCTCCGCCGACAAAAAAACGGTGATCATCAATCCCACCGCTGATCTCGATCTCGCCAACAATTTCCATGTTGAAATGGACGCGGGCGCGTTTGTCGGGGTCGCGAGCCTCCAAGGGGTCCCGGTTCTTAGCGACCCCGCTGTCATTAACTTCTCCACGGTTGTACCCAAGTCGGCGACAAACCCCTCTCAGCCGGCGGCAACCGATGGCGCAGCCTCCCAGATCATGGCAAGCGATGGCACGCTCGCGGCGAGCCGGCTTTGGCTCGATATCGAAAACCTCGGGAGTCCGTCGGCGCAAAATAAAGTGCCGCTAAACGTAGGGGCCAGCAGCGTCGCGATGGTGGCGAAGGACTACGACCCGACTGGTCCGACTGCAGGGGGATACGACGGAATAAAAACGGGTGACATCTTCCTTGCGGTCACGGGATTCTCTGCCGACGACCTGCTATACATAGATAACCAGAGCGGAGTCGCCAACAGCCTAGACACCGCGAACATATCGAACGCGGGATCCGCGCCGTCCACCATCCAATTTGCCGGTACCGGACTTGGCGGCATTATCGACATCACGATCGCCAACAGTCCTGCAGCGTTCGATACGGTGGCCAGCTTCAGGACACTGCTGCAACTGGCCCAGACAGCACCATCCCCTGTGATTTCTGCCTGACGAGGGCGCCATGCCTATCAAACGCACCAAGTACTTCGTATTGCCGGCAGTTGAAGGTTCTACCGGCGCGAACTTTACAGACTTCGACCTCTCGCTCGGTTCAGTTTCACTAACTGGGCAGGAGGTGACGTTTGTAGGGTCTGCGCTGGTGGATGCAGTTTTTGTCCGGCCAGGGGTGTCGATCGACTTCGTCCTGAGCGGTTCTGGATCGGATGCAGTTTACTTCCCTAGTCGATACGCCGACTACAGCGTGACACTGGCCGGCACCAATATGACGGTTCAGCGAGGGGCTGACAGCACGCTTGAGAAGGTGGTGCTCACCAAGGCTGGAACGGTTGCAATCAGTGACCGACTGGTCTTCTCAGACGGAACCGTCAACTCTCTTTCATTGTTTAACAGCCTGAAGGCGGTTGACCCGGTACCGCTGTCCCCGCCTGCCGGCGAGACATCGCAAGCACCTCAATTTCCAAGCCCGCTTGACGCGAGCGTCAAAGCGTTTGCGTTGGGGGATAGCGGTGACACCTTTGCGCCTAGCAAGCCGGGCGTGAAGATGACAATCGTTGGCAGTTTGTACGCCGACACGGTCTACATTGCGGACGGAGGTAATGTTGACGCAACCCTATTGGGTTCGGGAAAAGACATCATCCATTTCCGTGGTAATTGGAGCGATTACGCCAAAACCGTAGCTGGCAACTATGTGACTTTTACCCGTTCGGTGAACGGTACTACTGAAACAGTGAAGGTCAACAGTGGGTCAGGTGGACTTAATGATCTCCTGGTCTTCGCTGATGGAGCAGCAGGCAGCCAGGCTGCCAAAGTTGCGCTAGTCGCGGCGGGCACGAATACGGCCGGCGTAGCGCTGTCCTCCCTCACTGATTTCAATGGTGCGCTGCGCACCCCTGGCCTTGGCTTGCTACCACTGGCTAGTGCGCTCGACAACCTGACCAATCTCGACGTCAGTTCGAATATCGTTCTTACGTTTCCCGAAGCCGTTACGGCAGTATCTGGTAAGGTCATTCGAATCGTAAACGTCGGTGGTGCGGGATTCCGGAGCGAAAACACGATCAACACCCTGGATGTTGCGGTCGACTCCACCGCACAGGTCCAGATCTCGGGGGCGACCGTTGTTATCAACCCCACGTCGGACCTCGATTTTGGTAATGACTACTACATCTCGATTGATGCGGGCGCGTTCGTAGGTGCGAGTGGAAAGTTGAGCGATGCATTCGAGGGCGTCTCCAGTCTGAACTTTTCGACGGTTACCCCAGGAACCACCAGTCCGAATCTGCCTAATATCAGCAATGCTGCACCGTCCTTCATTATGGGAAGCGGTGGTACGCTGACCCCGAGTTATTCTTACCTCGACATAGAAGGAATTGGCAGTCCTGCAGCAGGTGCAGCCACACCTATTGATCTCTCGACTTCAAACGTCGCGCTGGTTTTCAAGGACCATGATCCCTCGGGGCCGGATACGAACCTTGGCTACGACGGCGTTCGTGCGGGGAACTTTAATATTGCTGTGAACGGATTCGGTGCAGGAGACCGAATTTATGTAGATAACCAAAGCCCAAAGGCTAATAATCTTGGGCTCACTAACTACTCCAATTCCGGTACGTCGCCGACAACTATCCAGTTTGCTGGCAACGATCTGGGAGGCTTCATTTACCTCACGGTCGCAAATTCCAGCGCTGGGTTCTCGGATGCAGCCGCCCTGAAGGCCGCATTGGGTAATGTTTCGTACGACCCCATCGTAAGCGATGGACTGGCCGCAATTGCAGCGGACACCGAGGCGCCTGTTATAGGTACCGCCGCAACGCTCGGCATTACCGAAAACACCACGCGCGTCGCAAATCTGAATGCCAACGAGCCAGTGACCTGGTCGATCGTCGGGGCGACTGGGTCGGTAAGTGCCGATGCTCGTTTGTTCAAGATCGAGGGGAGTAGCACGCTATCTTTCGCGAGCGCCCCGAACTACGAGCAGGTTGGGCGGCAGCCGTCCTATTCGGTGCGAGTATCAGCCACGGACACCGCAGGTAACGTGTCCACGAAGGACCTGACGGTTAACGTGACGGATGTGAATGAGTCGCCGACTGCATCCGGCTCGATCGGGGCGCAAACAGCGGCAGTCGGGGAACCCTTCTCGCTGTCTCTTTCCGGACGATTTATTGATCCTGATTCGGCGGCGACAAACGCAGGCAAGCTCACCTACACAATTTCGCCAGCGTTGCCTTCCTGGCTCACGTTCAGCGAGGCTAACCTTACCCTAAGCGGAACGCCAACCACGTCTGCTGCAGCTGCCTCTTACACTATCAAGGCGACAGATGGCGGATCCCCCGCTCTTAGTGCCACCCAGGCTTTTTCGCTGGTTGTAGCCTCGGAAGTTGTTATAACGGGGTTCAGGGTTTCGGACGGCGTTGGCTCACCAGCGATTGGTAAGTCTGGTGATTCGCTTACTTTTATTGTTCAGATGTCCGAGGCGGTTACGGTATCAACAACTGGAGGCAAGCCGCCGGTCGCTACCTTTTCAATCGATAACGCTACTACGTCTGCGCAGTATCAATCTGGCAGTGGTACATCGCAGTTAACTTTTTCGGGTCCCGCCCCAGCGGGTGTAAGCGGCTCGTTTCAGCTTACAGGCCTCTCGCTTAACAACGGCACAATAGTCGGATCGGGTGCCCGACCGCTCACAACAAGTCTTTTGGGCCAAACGTTTTCTGGGTATTCGGTTGACCACGTGGCCCCGACGATCACGGTGCCGACGCCAATTAAGGCTAGCGAAAATTCCACCACGGTCACGACGCTTACCGCGAGCGAGGCTAATGTAACCTGGGCTCTGGGTACGTCGGGCGATGCATCGCTTTTTCAATTATCAGGCGCGGTGCTCACCTTCAGAGCAAACCAGGACTTTGAGCAAACGACGCGCTCAAACAGTTATTCGGTGCCGCTGGTTGTCACAGACACGGCAGGTAACGTTACCAACCGCACGGTCACGGTCGACTTACAGGACGTTAATGAATTCAAGGTGTCTTCGGTTACCGACCGAGACTCCACTGCTAACTTTATAGCGGAAAATTCTCGAGTCGGAACACCGGTAGGTGTAACAGCGCTCGCTCGCGATCTTGACGGTACCAACAACAAAGTTACCTATAAGCTAGTCACCCCAGACGGAAACGCCGACTACACTGGCGGTGAATTTCGAATTGATTCATCGTCGGGTGTTGTTTCCGTAGCGGGCCTCATCAATTATGAGGCTGGGGCCACAAGAACCGTTCGTATCCGCGCCTTCTCGTCTGATGGATCGCAGACCAACAGCTCGGACGGTGCAAATCCGGATCTGATCGCGACGATCAACATCGGAGATATTGCAGCCGCTCAACCCTTGATTTTGTCCAGCGCGCCGGTGATCAGTCCGACCACTACCGCAATCAGTGGTAAAACTGCCGCCGGACTTTGGGTTAAAGCGTTCGTTGGGTCGGGTAACGCAGCCATTGCGAGTGCCCCAGTGCAGGCAGACAGCCAGGGGAATTGGTCGATGCCAGCGTCTGCGCTGTCGGGGCTTGCTCTCGGTTCTAATCCAGTCAAGTTTGTAGCCACATCAACCCCACAGTCCGTGACTCCGGTGGCTGAGCTTGTTCAGAGTTTGCTTTACTCAGGGGCTGCCAGTTGGACCCAGGAGGCGCTGAAGAACCCTCTGATTCGCGGTACCGTTGACCAAGCTCTGGCGTCAGACGGAAAGATCACACACGCCGAGGCTGTTTCAATCATTGACGCAGCCATCAGCGCGGCAAAAACCGCAATGCCCACCAATACCAAGGTCGGGGCAACGATCCTGGCCGATTTACGCACGCTGTCGACGCGAGGCGACAGTGTGTTCAGTTCGCCCGATCTTACCGGCAAGGAGTCGGGCTATCTAAGTTACGTGTTTGATAAAGTCGTCAACACGTCTGGTGCGAATGCCTTCTTCACAGGCGGAACCACTACACCCACTGCGTTGGGAAATCTGAACGCCGATTCGCCAATCGCATCGCTTGAGAAACTTCGTGATAAATGGCTACTGGGTAAGGATCTTCCGGATCCGCGTACACAAGGCGACACAGCTAACCCTAACGCGACTTCAGCGTCCGGTACGTACAAGACTTTCTCTGGCGTATTGGTGGCAGCCGATGGATTCAATCTGACCGATGTGCAGCAGGGCAATGCGGGAACCTGCTACCTGCTCGCGGCGGCTGCGTTTGTCGCGGAAACTCAGACTTATTCAAAAACGCTCGGAGCCAACGCGCCGAGTGCGTTAAAACCTTACCAAAACGCACTTGACCAGGTCTTTACTGCAAACGCTGGTGAATCACCGACCTGGGGCGTTCGATTTTTTGACCAATACGGCAAAGCTAACTGGGTTACGGTAAACAATCAGCTGGTTGTGAAGAACCCTGACGACACGACAGCCCTGTATGCCAGGCCTGCCAAACCGTCATCAGGTCCCGCTGAGCTGTGGGTGCCGCTGATTGAAAAGGCTTACGCGCAAGCCAATGAGATGGGGATCTTCGGCAGGGAGAAGTCACAAAACGCTTATTTTACGATTGAGGGCGGGCTGGCTGAACCCATTGCGTCTCTCATTGGTGGCGGTGTCAGTATTTACGACTCCACCAACCAGTTGTACAAGCCGAATTTTTTCGTGACGGGCGAGCCGAATATTGCGAAGCGCCTGGCCAACTTTACAACGATCATGAACTCGGGTGAGTCGCTCTTTGTAGCGTCTTTCTTTAAGGCGCCGGGCGAGAAGGACACGTTTGTGTCGGGGCATGCCTACATTGCCTATGACGACGCGCGAACCATACCAAACAACGCGACCGCAAATATCTATAACCCGTGGGGTCCATCGGGCCCAAGCTGGTTATCTCCGTTTGCCTCGAATCTTAACGATCTATATAACAACCAAAGCACATTGTTGGCGTTTCATTCGCCCACAATTCCAACATGGTCTACAGATGGGTGGAAGCTAAACGCGGCGAAAAAAGCGGCGTCTGCAGCGCCTGTCCCCGTGGCATCGCAACTGCGCGAAGCGTCGTCAAGTTCTAACTCGAATGCTAGCCCGAACGCTACCGTCGGGGAATTATCGTCCTCTGCCACGTTCCTGTCGATTGGACCAGGATTTGCCTCGGCATTCTCAGATAACGGCACCGCGAATACTGCAGACGACCGGCAGGGCGTCTACACCCTGTCGGCAACTCAACAGGGCACTCGCATTGTTTATCTTGAAAAAACGTCGCAGTCGGGCGGTGCCGATCTGATTGCCCTCAAGAACGCAATCACCGGCGCAACCTCCGCGCAACAGTTTCACGTTGCGGTTCAAAACGCCTTATCCAGCAACGTTGAGGTGCGTTTTGGGCTGAAGCTTCCCGGGGCGGCGGATATTACCGGCGATACTAGGCCTGAAACCGGCGTTACCGTCGCCCTCAAATACCCGTTTGCGGTGGGCTCTCTTCCTGCAAATACCGCCATGATTACGCTCGCCCCGCTTAAAGACGTTGGCGAAATCGAATCAGCCAAGAGTGCGAACGGCGCAGCGGTCGGCGTGCGCGATACGATGCTTAGCTCAGTCGGGCATGCGGTCAGTTTCGATGCGGCAACTGGGGCCGTACTGTATCTGGACCCCAAGGGGCACTGGATGGCTGGCCAGACGGGTAAGCCTGTTTTTTCTGCAGGGGGCGGCTATTCAGAGTTTTATAAATATCTTACGTATGACGCCAATGGAGAGTCAACTCCAGACAAAATCAACAACGATTCTCTTGAAGTTTCGGCGCAGCATATTCAGTCGATCATTGTCGATAACTTGGTAGTTGGCTACGAGCTTTTGGTCAAGTCAAACGAAAACCCGGACGACTTCTTTGTCCTTTACTTTGATGGTTCAGGAGCGTTGGTTTCATCTGAATATCTCAGTGATACTGAAATTCTAGAAGCTGAAGTTGAATACGGGTTCGATGTCAATGACAACGGCTCGGTTGCTTTTCTTGAGGGCGAAAATTTTGTCAGCCAGGATGTATTCCTTGCGGAGGGTATTGGCGGCGCGCCCGACCTGTACGCCGACGCATACGGCGATCTTGTGCTGGTTGGTTCAAACGGTTCGAAACTTCCGATCAAATATCAGTCGGTTCCGTTGAACACCTATGACTTTGATGAGGAGATCGAGCTTTCCGCGGTGATGGTCGACTCCTCTAACCCGCAACAGCTATTGGTGTTTATCCTGGGGGCCGACGATGAGCTCGCGGCCGTCAAGGTGGGGGCTTCAAGCGGTGAAATCGTGCTTGTAAACGGGGAAATTGATTTCGTCGCCATCACCCCCGCGATGGAGGCCGAACTTGAGAGGCTTTCTGGAATTGATCTTGGGCGCGACGGGGATACCGCCGCACTGTCCCCGCTGATCACAGGTGACGCGTCGGATAATTTTTTCGATACGGCAGGGGATGGAACCAGCGATCGATTCAAGGACAGTTCCGGCGACGATATCTATTTCGCTGGCGAAGGTGACGATCTGTTGCTGGGAATCCTTTTCGAAGAGCGTAATTTCGGTAGCCGCGGGGCGAACACCTTCTTCGGCGGAGAGGGCAATGATCGGATGGCGGGACTGGGCGACGGGGACGTGTTCTTCGGCGGCACGGGTCATGATGCAGTTTGGATTAACGGTGCCAGCACCGCTTATCAAATCTTGCCCGCCACGGCTGGGCAGCTAGCGTTCGCGCAGGAGATCGCCGCAGGGTTCGACGAGCCCGTTCCGACCGGCGGCCATACTATTCGCGAGATAGCCAGTGGTGCTGTGTCCTTTGTATGGGATGTTGAAATTGTTGAGTTTGCGCTGGACGGACTTATTGGGCCGCTGCAACAGACGACACAGTTGCCCTAGGCGTGGCGTCAACCGCGAATCAGGCTGTTAACCCATTCAAGTTGTCGCGGCAGGCAGCGGGTCGCTAAGTCGTATTCCCGACGTACGCGGTCCCGCGCTTGGCCACCCAACCGGGCGCGGAGCGCAGGGTCGTCGAGCAGACGACACACTTTCTCAACCAGACCCTCGGTATCGAAAAAGTCTGCCAACAGGCCATGTTCGCCGTCTGTAATCACTTCCTGAACCGGCGAGGTTCGGCTTGCAACAATTGCGCACTCGATGCTCATTGCCTCAAGAAGGCTCCAACTCAATACGAACGGGTAGGTTAGGTAAACATGCACCCGACTGAGTTGCAACAATTGAACGAAATCGGGGTAGCCCAGTTTTCCAACGAAGTGAACCCTGGACAAATCGATTCGGTCGCGAACCTCGTCAAGAAAGATATTGCGCCATGTTTTTCCGGTGGGCGGTGCCGCACCGTAGCTGGTTCCGTCCCCGCCCACGATAAGAACCCTTGCGCTAGGACGTCGGCGCAACAGTTCAGGCAGCGCGCGCATGAACACGTGGTATCCACGATAGGGCTCAAGATTACGGTTCACGAAGGTAATGATTTCGTCGTTACGAGTAAGCAGTCGGTCGTTCAGACGCATCGTGACCTGTGGCTTGGGGGCAAGCAGATTGGTGTCAATGCCATCGTGAACGACATCAATCGTTGGTTGCAGCCGTGCCGGATAAAGGCTGCGTTGCCATTGCGTGGGCGATATGCCGCGGGTTGCGTCTTCCATCGCAAGCAGCTGGTTCACGTTTTTCAGGCGCAGTCGGCCACTGTTTGCAAGCGGTTCGCTCGTCGGCGGAAATTCTGGGTCGAACCCAACGTCGGCCCCGTCACTGCTATAGAAAAATTCGCAATACAAACCAATGGGTACGCCAGGCCAAACGTCTGGCAGCAGCAGCGTTTCGCCCCAGCCAGGGTGCGCGATGATGGCATCGGGCACGAAGTTTTCTTCGCGCAGTTTCAAAGCCAGCCTGGCCATGGCTTCGGCTCTGATCAGTTTGGGTTGAAGGTCAGTGAGCCAGGGGTGACCGGCACCACCGCCTGGTGGGCTGACGCGGTAACCGCGAACAGAGATCCCCTGCCACGAAGTATCGTCTCCGATTCGAACGCCTATGACGCGATGCTCTTTCGAGCGAGCCAGCGCGGGCGCGAGATGGCGATACTGACCTGGAAAATTCTGATGAACGAAAAGAAAATTGGCCATAAAGCGTTCAAGAATCGACAAAAATGCTGGTGATGGACATTAACCAATTTGTGCGCGAGGTGTGCGTTGTTTCGCGTATCGCATACGCTGCCGCGCGGTTCGTGCGCAATCGAACCACCTAATCCTAGACCATGGTCGCGCAATCAGCCCTGGAAGTCAGCGATAAAGTCTTGACCTTGATGGACTACT
>VGHA01000128.1 GCA_016868375.1 Betaproteobacteria bacterium
GGCTTGGCTGATGCGAGGCCATCACCAGCTTGGCGCCAGCCGGGCATCGTCGGGCAGGCGATTCTCGCGCACCGGCAGCAGGAACATGCGACCAAACACCAGCGCGGCCTGCGCCGACAGCACGCCTCGCTGAATGGTTGCCAATAGCCCGCCTTTCGCTTTGGCGGCCTCGACCTCGCGTTGGATCTCGCAGAGCCGCTTGAGGCCCGCACTGAAACGCGGATCATCCCAGCAGAGTGTGACCGGGAAAACCTGTTTGCAGATTTCTGTGGTGATCGCAAACACCTTGTTGTCGTAGTCGGTGGGATCAAGGCCCAGCGCGCGATGAAGCTCAGGACGCGCATGGTCGCGCACATACATGGTGGCAAACACCGCCAGCTGAAAAAACCGTATCCAGAGCCGGTTTACACCGGTGAGCAGTTTTGGATTGGCGCGCATCAGCAGTGCAAAGGCTTCACCATGCCGGAACTCGTCGTTGCACCATTTTTCAAACCACAGAAAAATCGGATGAAAGCGCAGTTCCGGATGCCGCTCAATTTGTCGGTAAATCGTAATGTAGCGCGCGTAGCCGATCTTCTCTGACAGATAGGTCGCGTAAAAAATGAACTTCGGCTTGAAGTAGGTGTACTTCTTGACCTTGGTGAGCAATCCCAGATCAACGCCAATGCCAAAGTCTTTCAGCCACTGGTTGATGAATCCAGCGTGCCTCGATTCATCGCGCGCCATATAGCCAAACAGCGCCTTCATGTCAGGGTTATCAACCTTGCGGCGAAGCTCGGCGTAGAGCACGCAGCCCGAAAACTCGGAGGTGATCGAACTGATCAGGAAATCACTGAATTCCTGATAGAGCGCCGGATCAATATTGGAGTAGTCGCGGTCCATGTCTGCGGGCCGCTGGAAGTGATCAATATTGTTGTCGCCCTCAAACTCGGCCATCAGCGCGTTCCACTGCGGCCGGATCGAGTCGACCGAGATTCGATTGATGGCATCAGCGTCGGTGGTGTAAAAGCGCGGTGAGATGATCGATTCGGTCATCGCCTTGCGCGTGGATTCGCTGACGGCTTCAGGACTGCGGCCCAGTCGCTGTGCGGTGCTCATTTTTGGATCTCCAGAGAAGGGGCTTGTCGGATGGCGAGATAAGCCTGAAAGACGGCTGCATTGGTTGGGCCGAATACCGTCAGGTCAACGGTACGACCCGTCACTGGATCGGTGAGGCGCAGGGTTCCAGTGGATTCAACGCGAAGCTCAAACGGGTCGTTTGCGGTGCCGCCCTGACGCAGTCGTGCCTGGGCAAGCCCACGCAAAACGCCTCGTGCAAAACCGGCCTCGCCCACGATGGGTGCCAGCCGCTCCTGCGTCATTGCGTCGGTCACCTCAACGCTGCCATCGCGAGCATCCCGAAACACGAGCTGTCGCGAATCCAGCACGCCCACCACGGGTGGCGGCTCGGGCGCATTGGCTTTCTGAAACTGATGCCAACCCGTGAACGCGAGGCTTCCCACGATGGCCGACGCAACCAGTGCCAGCGGCCACCCCTCTACGCGCGGCCTAGCAGTGAGCCCGGAACGCGACGGATCAAGCGGTCTGGGCACGGCCGATGGCTACCGGTTGAGGGCTGGTGATGGGGCCTGCCCCGATCTGTACGCGCTCTGCCGGTGCCTGCGCGGCAAGCCAGGCTTCGGTGAGCAGTGCCGCGGCCGTCTCCACCTGCGCAATGGCACGCAACATCGGTTGCGGATGGCTCAGCTGCCAGGGGCGCGCATGCGGCCACAGGTGTACGTAGGCAATCTTGTCCTCGGGCAACAGCTCAAGCACCAGATCGCCACTGCCGTGGGCGCGCTTGCGAACCTGCGCCGAGGCAATCCGCGCAAACGGAAGGTTGAAAGCCAGGCTTAGCACAATGCCGATTCGCATGACCACCCGGCGATTGGTAATGGTGTAGACAGTGGTGCGCGCAGTGAGATCAGCGAGTAGCCAGAGCAGACCCAGGCCCAGTGCAAAAAACGCTGCCGCCCAAATGGTGGAGGCTGCCGCCTGTGCCACCGAACCCGTGTCGTGCTGAACCAGGGCGAAGCGAAGCCCGAGAAGAAGCGCGAAATAGATCGCCACCGCCCGCAGGTGAAATACATCGAGCGCAATCCGGCGCCGCTGCGGCGACCCCTGCCACAGCAGTCGCTCGCCCGCAGGCAGAGCCTCGGGCAGCCCGTGTTGCGGCTCGATTTCGTGTTCGTGCCCGAGGCTGTGGCGATGGGCGCTCACAGCAGCGTGTCCCGGCGCTTGGGTGTTGCAAACAGCGTCCCGGCCCCGAAATATCCCATGACCTTTTCCTCTTCAAGCAGCGTGATGCGGTCGGGGTGGCGCAGACCCGGCACGCCCTCGAGCTGGCTGCCGCGAATTGCGCGAACGATGACTTTGCGGCCATGAACGCGATCGGAAATCACGCGCGCAAACGTGATGGGTACCATCACGCGCCGTCCGCCTGCGGTCTGAACCTCGAGATAGCGCAGCATGTGCTCTGAGCGATCAACCCACACCTCGACGACCGTGCCGCCTTCCTCGTCGTCGACGCCAATCACTGGCATACCACGCGGATCGGGATCACCCTCAACCAGCGAGAAGTCAGGCACCGCTGCAATGGGAACGATCTTGAGATCGCCGTCGACTGTGAGGTCGGGCGCATCGGTTCGACGCGCGAATGCACCGGGACCGATACCGCTTGTCATGGGGTCGCTTGTGGGCTCGTACGGCATGCCAGTGATGGGCAAGGCGCGCTCGCCCTGCACCCGCGGCTCATCCAAATCTCGATCGTGCGGAGACGGAAAATCGCCATGAAAGCGGGTACGGTAAATCTTGACCTGCGGCATGGGCAAAATTCCGGGATCGCGCTTGACCGAGCCATCAGGGCGATCACTTTCCAGCGGAAAGCCCTCGCGCTTACTTTCATACAGCAGATAAAACACCAGCGCTGCAAAGAATACCCAGAACACGTAGAGCACTATCTGCGCCACGTCTATGTATTGGGTGATTGCACCTCTTCCCATGGTCATCTCCTGAAAGGACGTTCGTTCAGCCTGGAAACTCGGCCAGTCCGAACCCGCGGCGATCGCCGCCCTGCGCGCGCACATCGCGAACCAGCGGCCCGATGGCCGCCAGCGTCGCAAACAGCAACACCAGCTCAACGTGGTAGACGGCGCTGTAGCCGACTCCCGCGTAATCCAATACCGGCCCCAGGCTTCCCGACAGCGCAAAACTGCTGACGAGATCGCGCAGCCAGCCCCCTGCTGCAACCGCCAACCCGGCAGCCGTTGCCTGCACCGCGCCCCAGGCGCCAAGCGCGAGGCCATTCAAACCCTGTGATTCAAGATTCATGGCTGCGGTAAGCGTGCCCACTGAGAACAACCCACCCCCGAATCCGATCAATACCGTGCCAGCCCGAAACAGCGAGGGCGCCTCAAGCGGCTCGGCAAAAATGACCAGCGAGAAAGCAAACACACCCGCCACCGTTCCCCAGGCTGCAAGTCGATACGGATTCATGCCCTGCTTGAGCCTGAACGCCGCGAGCGCAAACGCCGCGAGGGCACCACCCGCCATCAGTGCGGTGAGAAAACTGGTGGCGGACACCGACAGGCCCAGCACCTCACCACCGTACGGTTCGAGAATGATGTCCTGCATGGAGAACGCCGCCGTCCCCATGAACAATGCGATCAGAAATCGGCGTTGCCCGGGCCTCGCAGCAAATGTGCGCCAACTGTCGCGAAACTCGGGTCGTGCCAGCGAGGGGTGCGTGCGTGAAGGGTCGCGCGCCTCCTGCTTCCAGAGCGCGACCAGATTGAGCACAAAAGCCACAAACGCTGCGCCCTGCACCACCTTGATCAACGTGACCTTGCTGAAATCAGCCAGCAGGAGGCTGAACGCCAAGCCGCTCGCCACCATGCCGACCAGCAGCATCGTGTACATCATGGCCACCACACGCGGCCGGTTCTCTTCCGCGGCGAGATCGGTGGCCAGGGCGAGCCCTGCGGTCTGTACCGTTTGAATGCCCGCGCCCACCATCAGGAAGGCAAGCGCCGCCGACAACGGACCAATCCAAAGCGGCCAGTGGGTATCGCCAGACAGCAGGATCAGTGCGAACGGCATGATCGCGAGCCCGCCGAATTGCAGCATCGTGCCTGCCCAGATGTAGGGCACACGACGCCAGCCGAGCACCGACCGGTGCACATCGGATCGAAAACCCACCAGTGCCCGAAACGGCGCAAACAACAGCGGTAACGCGACCATGGTGGACACCAGCCAGGCAGCAACACCGAGTTCTACGATGAGCACGCGATTGAGGGTACCCACCAGCAGTGCGGTGGCCATGCCCACCGAGACCTGAAACAGCGCAAGCCGCATCAGTCGTGACATCGGCAGGTCTGGCGTGGCCAGATCGGCAAAAGGCAACCACCGCGGGTCGATACGCGACCAGCGTCGAGGCGAGAGCAGATCAAACAACGTCATTGCCGGATCAGCTCCTGCGCCTGCGACGTGTAAAAACCACGCGACACCCGCTCGGTGCGGCCCAGGCGCCACCCAAGCGGCGCAAGCGCCTCGGCAAGCATCCGGTGCATGCGCTGGGGTGCAACCGGCACGATCGACGGCGACCGGTCGGCACGCGGAAACAACCGCCCCACTGCGATCATGGCGCGCAATGGCAGGCTACCGGGCGCGAAGGTGAACACCATTGAACGGCGCACGCGCGGCGCAACTGCGCAGACCGCTGCAACCGCCTGCTCTGGCGCGTAATGGATCAGCGAGTCCATCGCAACCAGATGATCGAATTCGCCAAGCGCTGCGTCGAGCATGTCACCCGCCAGCAGCTGTACCGAACCCGGCGCCAGATCGGTGGGCAACCGATCGCGTGCAAGGTCGACCAGCGTAGGTGAAAGATCGATGCCAGTGACGTGCGCGCCCAGGCGCGCGCAATCGACGGCAAGCAACCCGGTGCCACAGCCTGCGTCGAGCAGACTTCTGGCAAGCAGAGGCATGCTGCCGACGTTACGCGTGGGATCAGGATTGGCAACCCAGTCCACCAGCAGATGCCGCATCTGCTCGCGGCCAGCACGCACCGTCGCGCGCACGCCGCTGACCGGCGCATCCGACGTCAATCGCGCCCAGGCATCTGCCGCCGTGCGGTCGAAGTACGCCTCGATCTGGCCTCGGCGTTCGAGATAACTAGTCTGCCCCATCAATCGAACCCCAGCAGATCGAAGATGTCGCGATCCTTGAGTGAGGCGGGTGCACTGCCCGGCGTTCCCGCCCACAGGCTGGCCGCCAGACGCAGATACTCCTGCTGAACTGCGTCAAGCTCGGGTGATGAGTCCATCTCGAACAAGGTGGATTTTTTGAGCCGGCTGCGGCGAATCACATCAAGGTCGGGGAAATGCGCGAGCCGGTTGAGGCCCACGCGATCAGCGAACTTGTCGATCTGTTCGGTCTGCGCGCTGCGGTTGGCAATGACACCGCCCAGCCGCACCCGGTAGTTCTTGGCCTTCGCGCTGATTGCCTGAACGATGCGATTCATTGCGAAGATTGAATCGAAATCGTTGGCCGCCACAATCAGCGCGCGGTCGGCATGCTGGAGCGGCGCGGCAAAGCCGCCGCAGACGACATCGCCCAGCACATCAAAAATCACGACATCGGTTTCATCGAGCAGGTGGTGCTCTTTCAGCAGCTTGACGGTCTGGCCTACCACATAGCCACCACAGCCAGTGCCTGCCGGTGGCCCACCCGCCTCAACGCACATCACACCGTTATAGCCCTCGTAGACGAAGTCTTCGATGCGCAGTTCCTCGGGATGGAAATCAACCGTCTCCAGCACATCAATGACGGTGGGCACCAGCCGCTTGGTGAGCGTAAAGGTGGAATCGTGTTTGGGATCGCAGCCAATCTGAAGGACGCGTTTGCCCAGCTTCGAGAATGCGACCGACAGGTTTGAGGAGGTCGTGCTTTTGCCGATTCCACCTTTGCCGTACACCGCGAAAACCTTGGCGTTGCCGATTTTCATGGACGGGTCGAGCTGGACCTGCAGACTTCCCTCGCCATCGGGCGGCGCCGGCCGGCTGCGCCGCATTTCGGAGATTGGGACGGTTGCGACATTCATTGAACTGCTCCTGTTGCTACACCTTCAATTCGGTCTTCGAACTCTTCGCCGGCACGGCGAAGCGCCTCAAGCAATTCGGCATCGGGCGTCCAGTAATGACGTTCGGAGGCCTCGATCAGACGGTTGGCCACCTTGGCAGACGCCGCGGGGTTGAGCTGCGCGAGTCGGTCGCGCATCGCGGGATCAAGCATGAAGGTGCGGGTGAGTTGCTGATACACCCACGGCTGCACCTGCCCGGTTGTAGCGGACCAGCCCATGGTGTTGGTAAGGTGCGCTTCGATCTGGCGCACGCCTTCATAGCCGTGCGCAAGCATGCCCTCGTACCACTTCGGGTTCAGCACGCGGGTACGGGTTTCGAGCGCCACCTGTTCCGAGAGCGTGCGCACGCGGCCGGCGCCGGTGGTTTGATCGCCGATATAAACGGGCAGTTCTGTAGCGGACGTTGCGGACGGCGACGCCGCATCCCCGGCCTTTTGGGCACGGGCCCGCCGGACGGCGCGCGTGACGCCGCCCAGCGTATCGAAATAGGTGTCGACCGTCGTGACACCGACTTCGATGGAGTCAAGGTTCTGATAAGCAAGCCCCACGTCCTGCAGCACCGATTGCAGCAGCGCCGGCTGCTGCAACGGCTTACCTGCCCGGCCATAAGCGAAGCCCTTGCGACGGGTATAAGACTCGGCGAGCTCGTCCTCGTCCTGCCAGGCACCCTGCTCAATCAGCTGATTGACGTTGGCGCCGTACGCGCCATCCGCGTTACCGAAGACGCGCAACGAGGCCGTATCGATATCGCAGCCGTGCTCGGCCATATAGGCCAGCGCGTGACGCCGGACATGGTTCTGTTCGACGGGTTCGTCGGCAGACGCCGCGAGGAACGCAGCCTCGGCGAGCATTCGAATTTGCAGCGGAAGCAGGTCGCGAAAGATGCCCGACAGCGTCACGACCACATCAATACGCGGTCGCCCGAGTTCGGCGAGCGGAATGAGTGTGGCCCCCGCCAGTCGACCAAACGAATCAAAGCGCGGTGCAGCGCCAAGGAGCGCCAGCACCTGGCCAATTGGCCCACCTTCGGTTTTCAGGTTGTCGGTACCCCAGAGCACCATGGCCACGGTTTCCGGCAGCGGATGCCCTTCCTGCGCATGCCGGGCAAGCAGGCGCTCGGCCTGTCGCGCCCCATCAATGACCGCGAAACGGCTTGGCATGCGAAACGGATCGAATCCGTGCAGGTTTCGACCCGTAGGCATGGTCTCCGGGGTGCGAAGCACATCACCCCCTGGCGCTGGCCGGATAAAGCGGCCGTCCAGGGCATGCAGCAAAGCCTCAATCTCGTGGTTACTCTGCATCTGAGCGTTGGCGCGCGCCAGCACCTCGGCCAGCGCAGCCGCCGATTCGCCGGTGCCGAGCGCGGCCAGCGCAAGCTCAAGTGCCCGCGCCTGGCTCGGCGCATCGACCAGCGCATCGACCGCGGCCAGCACGCGCTCATGCGCGATCGGCGCACCACTCATGGGCTGATGCGCCTGCGCCATCGCCACCAGAATGTCGCGGCGCGCATCGCGCGAGAACGGCTCACCGAACACATGCAGACCGCACGGAATCAGCGTGCGTTCGAGTTCCTCGAGCGCGCGCAGCAGCGACAGCACCGCCTGATCGACATCGCCGAGTGTTCGCGCTGCGGACCCGGGCACCGCACCTTGACCCACCACAAGGCCTGACGAATCGAGTTCGAGGGCTGCAGCCTGTTCGCGGATGAGTTCGATGAGGCTGGCATGCTCGGAGTCGACAGCCGGCACCTCAAGCGGCGAATCAATTGGCGTGGCGCGCCAGCGATCAATCGACTGGCGCAGTTCACGCAAGCCCGCATAGAGACCGGCCTCAGCGACTGGCGGTGTCATGTAGCTGAGCAGCGTTGCCGCCGAACGCCGTTTGGCGATCGTACCCTCTGAGGGGTTATTGCTTGCGTAGAGGTAAAAGTTGGGCAGGTCGGCAATAAGACGATCCGGCCAGCAGGCACCCGATGCACCAACCTGCTTGCCGGGCATGAATTCAAGCGCACCATGGGTGCCAAAGTGCACCAGCGCGTCGGCACGAAACTGCTCGCGCAACCACCGGTAAAACGCGCAGAACGCGTGGGTAGGCGCCAGACCTTTCTCGAACAGCAATCGCATCGGATCGCCTTCGTAGCCGAAACCCGGCTGAACCGCGATCACCACATCGCCCAGATCGAGCCCCAGCACAAACAGCTGACGACCATCGGTCAGAACCCGTCCGGGTGCAGGCCCCCAGCATTTTTCGATATCGGCCAGCCAACGTTCATGCTTGACGTGGTCGGCAACCGCGACCGTTGCGAGCACATTGGCTTCAGTGCCATGACGCGCGGCGTTACCGCCCAACAGCGCCTGACGGAGGGCCTCGGGTGTATCGGGCAGCCTTAACTGGTAGCCGGCCTTGCGCATGGCAGCCAGGGTGCCGTGAACCGATTCGAAGACCGACAGGTGCGCAGCCGTTCCCACCGCGCCACCGTTGGGCGGAAAGTTGAAGAGAACCATCGCGATACGCCGGTCTGCAGCGGGTTTGCGACGCAGATCCACCAGTCGTGTCACGCGCGCAGCGAGCATCTCGGCGCGCTCGGGACACGACACCATGTCTTGCGCGCTTCGAACCGAATCAAACCGACACGCGCGATCACAGCCTGCGCAGACGCTACCGGCCGCGCCCGGCCGCCCGCCAAAAACGATCGGCGAGGTTGCACCGTCGAGCTCGGGGATAGCCACCATGATGGTTGACTCGACGGGCAGCAGTCCACGGTCGGAGGCCCCCCAATCGGACAGGGTCTGGAACTCAACCGGGTGAGCGGCAACATACGGTACGTCGAGATCGGCCAGCATTGCCTCGGCGGCCTGCGCGTCGTTGTATGCAGGCCCACCGACCAGCGAAAATCCCGTGAGCGAGACGATCGCATCAACAGCAGCGCGTCCACCTGGCCGAAAGAAGGTATCGACTGCGGGTCGCGAATCAAGGCCCGTGGCAAATGCCGGAATGACCGCGAGCCCACGCGCTTCAAGCGCTGCGATGACGCCGTCGTAGTGGGCCGTGTTTCCGGCAAGCAGATAAGAGCGCAGCATCAGCACCCCGACCGTGCCGCGCTGTTGTGGCTCAGCGGATCGTGGCAGCCCGCGCGCATCATCGCTGATCCGGCCTGGCATGTTGGGGTGGTAGACGCCCACCTCGGGATACTCGACCGGCTCTGCTGCCTCAATGCGGCCGCGAAGCAGCTTTCTGGGCCCCGCTGCGAAGCGGTTGATCAGGCTGAGTGCGAGCCCCTCCATGTTGTCTTCAGAGCCACCCAGCCAGTATTGAAGACAGATGAAGTACGCGCGCAGGTCCTGGGCTGTGCCCGGAATGAATCGAAGAATGCGCGGCAACCGGCGCAACATCTTCATCTGCTTTTCGCCAGAGTCTGCTCCGCCCTGACCCGGCCTGCTGCTGCCGCGCAGACGCTTGATGAAGGCGAGCGCGCCGCTGGCGGGTTTGGCCATATCCAGGCGCCCCAGTCGCGTCAGCCGTACCACCTCTGGCGCCGACATCGCGCACACCATGGCGTCAACCTCGTTGCGCCGGCGTTCAAGCAGATCGATCACAGGCAGGAAGTGCTCTTCCATGAAGAGCATCGTGACGACCAGCATGTCGGCGGCTTCAATGGCGGCCCGGCAGCGTGAAAGCTGCTCGGGGCTCGCCGCATACTCGGAGGCGGCATACATCTCGAGGCTGACACCCGGCAGTCGCGCTGCCAGACGTCGCGCGGCGCTGGCGGTCGCCGAGGCAAGATGGGTGTCCATCGTGACCACCACGATTCGCAGTGGCGTGGCGGCCTCAGTGACGCGGGCGCGGGATCGTTCAACGGCCATAGTGCGCCTTGGCCTCGTAGAGCGTGTCGCGGGTAATGAGGGCAACGCCGCGTTCGGCAGCAAAGCGCTCGGTGTTTCGGCGGGCCTTGCCGCGAACGAAGAACGGAATCTTGCCAAGCTCGCGTTCGGCCTCGGGCGCCCATTGTGGCGACCCGGGCTCGGCTTTCACGGTGGCCGTTGAGTTGGAGGATGGCTCGATAACGACGATGGGTTCCGGCGCTATGGCAGCCTCGCCCGACGGGTTGCCCGCCGACCAGGACGCGGTTGACGGCGCCTGAGACTCGCCAGCGTGTGCGGTCGCTGGCTCGGCCGCGGCGTGCGCGGTGCGTGCTGACGCGCCCCGCCCCAGGTGGGAGGGTGCAGCACCGGCATGAAATTCAAAGTCATCCCGGAACATCCCAAGCAGGTGTTCCTCAAGGCCCATCATGAGCGGATGGACCCAGGTATCGAACAGAACGTTGGCCCCCTCGTAGCCCATCTGCGGTGAGTGGCGGGCGGGAAAATCCTGCACATGCACCGGCGCAGAGATGACTGCGCAGGGCAGGCCGAGCCGCTTGGCGATATGGCGCTCCATCTGCGTGCCCAGCACCAGATCGGGCTGCAGCGAGGCGACCGTCTGTTCAACCTCAAGGTAGTCATCGGTAATGAGCGGTTCGACGCCATAACCCGCCGCCGCCTCCCGAACCTCGCGGGCGAATTCGCGGCTGTAGGTGCCAAGGCCCACCACCGTAAACCCGAGTTCGGTGCTGGCATAGCGCGCGGCCGCGAGCGCATGGGTGGCGTCGCCAAACACGAACACGCGCTTGCCCGTGAGATAGGTTGCGTCGACCGAGGCGCTGTACCACGCTGAATGGCCAGGACAGGCGCGCCGGCAGCGCTTGATCGCGGCCTCGGGTTCAAGGCCTGCCAGCGCGCAGACTTCGCGGATGAATGCCTCGGTGGCCTGCACGCCGATCGGTACGGTATGGGTGTGCGGCTGTTTGAACTGACGGCGCAGCCACCCCGCGGCAAGGCCCGCGGTTTCGGGATAGAGCACGACGTTGAAACCCGCTTCGGGCAGCCGGGCAAGATCGGACGGCCTGGCCTCCCAGGGCGCGACCGCGTTGACATCGATTCCGATTGCATCGAGCAACCTGCGGATCTCGATCAGATCGTCGCGATGCCGAAAACCCAGTGCCGTGGGTCCGAGGATGTTGCAGCGGAGCCGCGCGCCGGGCACGGCATCGGGTGATGCTGGCGCGCGCGCCAACGTCCGCACCATTTGCAGGAGGGTTTCCGCTGCGCCCCAGTTTTCTTTACGCTGATAAGAGGGTAATTCGAGGGGCACCACTGGAATGGGCAAGCCCAGTGTTTGCGCGAGTCCGCCCGGGTCGTCCTGAATGAGCTCGGCGGTGCAGGAGGCGCCAACCATCATGGCGCGCGGCTTGAAGCGCTCGAATGCCTCGGACGCCGCGCGCTTGAAAAGCTCGGCGGTGTCGCCGCCCAGATCGCGGGCCTGAAACGTGGTGTAGGTGACGGGCGGGCGTTTGTTGCGCCGCTCGATCATCGTGAAAAGCAGATCGGCGTAGGTGTCGCCCTGCGGCGCATGCAGCACATAGTGCACATCACGCATCGCGGTGGCCACCCGCATCGCGCCGACATGCGGCGGGCCTTCATAGGTCCAGAGTGCGAGCTTCACCGGTGCGCCTCCTCGATGAGCGCGCTGATCCGTTCGCGGCGCACGAACGGGCGCGCGAACAGTTCGGCCAGATCGCCCGCCTGCTCATAGCCCTGGATCGGGCTGAATACGAGCTCAATTGACCATTTGGTGGTGAAGCCCTCGGCCTCCAGCGGATTGGCGAGCCCCAATCCACAAACGACCAGATCGGGCCGCTCGGCCCGGCAGCGCTCAAGCTGCCGTTCGACGTCCTGACCT
>VGHA01000129.1 GCA_016868375.1 Betaproteobacteria bacterium
AAAGTCCCGCGCTGACGAATCGTCCGGTGGCGAGTGAGGAACCGATAAGCGCGAAGAAGCCATAAGCGTCATATTACGCTTTCGAACCCCAGCGCTGCATGAGTCAACCTGCAGATTCCGACACAAAGGCCCTTGCTGCTTTGATTGACCCTGGAAAGCGCTATGACACATAATGGAAAGCGAACTAGCACAGTTGGAGCCCTCCCATGATCTCTCCCAGCGTCTCAGCTCTCGTCGACGGCGAGGTCTATGTCCCCGGCCTACCCGCCGAGCATGTTACTGACACCTACGGAATCCCTGCCGACCAGATCTCCAAGCTGGGCTCCGCTGAAAACCCGCACGGCACCTCACCCATGGCCCGCCGCGCAGTCGAGCAGGTGCTCGATCGCATGTCCATTTATCCGGAATGGACCTCGCGACAGCTGCGCGAGGCAATTGCACGCCGCTACGGCGTTCAGCCGGAAGGCGTGGTGTGCGGCTCTGGCGAAACCGAAGTCATCGCGCTTGTCATTCGCGCCTACGCAGGTCCTGGCGAGCCCGTCCTGATGCATGCGCCCTGCTTTCCGCTGTATCGAATTTTTGCGACCATGGATGCGCGTCAGCCGGTCTATGTGCCCATGGGCAAAGACTTCAACCTGGAGATGGACCGCTACCTCGAAGCGCTCCAAAACCGCCCCAAGATCGCTTTTCTAACCAGCCCCCATAACCCCAGCGGGCAGCTGGTGCCTGAAGCCGATGTGCGTCGTGTCTGTGAAGCCGCGCACGAAGGCACGCTGGTCGTGCTCGATGAAGCCTATATCCACTACAGCGAAACCGAGGGCAGCGTTCATCTGTTGCGGGAGTACCCCAACCTGATGGTGCTGCGAACGTTTTCCAAAGCCTACGGATTGGCTGGCCTTCGCGTTGGCTTTGGCATGTCGGGCAATCCGGCGCTGGTTGAGCCGCTGCGCCGCCTGAAACCAACCTGGAACGTGGGCCAGCTGCAACTGGCTGGCGCAATCGCCGGACTGCAGGATGACGCGCATGTTCAGCGCGCTGTGAAGACCGTGGTTGAAATGCGCGGCTATGTTGCCGAGCAAATGGCGCGCATGACGCGCTTCCGAATGGTTCCCCATTCGCGAGCCAATTTTTTCCTTACCGAAATTCTCGATCCTGCTCTCGACTCGGACAGCGTGTTTGAGGGGCTTCTGAAGCGCGGCGTCATCGCCAAGAACGGCAACCATATCGAAGGTCTGGGCTCGCGCTACCTGCGGGTCGATCTGAACCTGAAGGTTCATATGGATCGGTTCCTGAACGCGCTCAACGATCTGCCCGCTCGCTGACGGCGGTATCCGATGTCGCGCGCTGCGCTCATTGGAATTGACGTAGGCGGCACGTTCACAGACGCGGTGGTGTTTTCGCCCGACACGGGTCGGGTCATTGACGCGTTTAAACTGCCCTCTACTCCGGCGGATCCCGCCACCGCCGTACTGGCCGCGCTCGAACGCATCTCGCGGTCGGTGCCGCTGGCGCAGTCCAGCGTTTGCCACGGCACCACCGTGGGAACCAATGCGCTGCTCGAGCGAAAAGGGGCGAAGCTTGCCCTACTCGCAACGCGCGGCTTCACCGATATCATCGAACTGCGGCGCCAAGACCGCCCGACGCTCTACGATCTCAATGTTCAAATCGCCGAGCCGCTGGTCAACGCCAACGCCCGGCTTGCCGTTGACGAGCGGCTTGATGCGAGCGGCAAAATCATCGCGCCGTTGGCCAGGCTCGACGATCTGATCGCGCAACTGGGCGGGCTTGAGCCCGAGGCCATCGCGGTCAGCCTCCTCCACGCCTATGCCAACAGCGCGCACGAACGGGCGCTGGTCGATCGCATCGAAGCTCGCTTTCCCCGGTGCTTTCTCAGCGTATCGAGCGACGTCTGCCCTGAACTCGGTGAATACGAGCGAACCAGCACCACCGTGGTCAACGCTTACATTGGCCCGCCTGTGTCTCGCTATCTGAACCGGCTGGCGGGCGACACGCGCGCGTTGGGCATTTCGCGCCTGCTCATCGTCAAGTCCAACGGCGGCCTTAGCGCTGCCACCAACGCCAGCCGCTACCCGGTGCACCTGATCGAATCCGGGCCCGCTGCCGGCATGATCGCTGCGGCTGCGTTTGCCCGCGCAACCAGCCGCTCCAATCTGATCACGTTCGATATGGGCGGTACCACCGCGAAGGCTGGGCTCATCCGACACGGCGAGGTAGAGGTCAGCGGCGAATTCCGTGCTGACGCAGTCCGGGACGGCCAGCCCATTGGCGGCTACCCCATCCGCAGCGCCGTGATCGAGCTGGTGGAAATCGGGGCGGGCGGCGGCAGTCTGGCCTGGATCGACGCGGGGGGCGTACTCAAAGTGGGCCCTCAGAGTGCAGGCGCTGACCCGGGGCCTGCCTGCTACGGTCGTGGCGGCGCACACCCCACGGTCACCGACGCGCATGCGGTCATCGGCACGCTCACCGCCGCCGATTTCGCTGGCACCGGCGTCGCGTTCTCACGCGATCATGCGGCGGCGGCCATCCAACGCCATGTGGCCGAGCCAATGGGATGGAACCTGGCCCGAGCGGCCTACGGCATCCTGAGCATCGCCGCAGCCAGCATGACCGAGATGGTGCGGCTCGTCACAGTCCGTAAAGGTCTCGATCCGCGAACGTTTTCGCTGCTTGCCTCGGGTGGCGCAGGGCCGCTTCATGCGGCGCTCGTGGGCCGCGAGGTGGGCGTGGCCGAGATCATCGTGCCACCGTATCCCGGCATGTTCTCGGCCATCGGCGCCACGCTGGGCAACATTCGCCATGATCTGTCGCAGGCCTTGCTTTCACCGCTTCTAGCGCTCAGCCGCGCTCAGCTCGAAGCGGGCTTTGGTGGCCTGTGCGTGCGGGCTCGCGGTCTGTTTGACGCGGAAGGCGCGCAGGACCTTCCCGTGCGTTTGCGCCGGCATGCCGATCTGCGCTTTTCCGGACAGCTGTTCGAGCTGCGTGTTCCGCTGGGCGAAGCCGATGCGCCGCTTCCCTCAATCGATCAGATTGAGGCGGCATTTCGCAGCGAATACCTGCGCGAGTTTTCCATCGAGCTTCCCAACGCAGCGGTGCAGCTGGTCAGGCTTGGACTGGTGGCCGAAGCCGATCTTGCTTCACCCGCGCAACAGCTGTTTGAGCCATTTGAGTCGCCCGCCCCAACCAGCGCAGGCACCGTCGAAACCCGCTCTATCTTGGGACCAGACGGCCTCACGCGCGAGGTTCCCGTCTATCGCGCCACGCCGGGCCAGGCGCTTCAAACCGCCGGGCCCGCGCTGTTTGTGCAGGCAGGTGCCACCGTCTGGGTACCCGAGGCAATGATCGCGCATCGGGCCGCTGACGGATGCCTTGTCATACGACCCCATGCCCGGGAGTCCGCGCCATGAGTGCACCCGTACCGAATCTGCTGGAATCTGACCCGGTCAGCTTCGAAGTCATCAAGAACGCGCTCTACGCAATTTGCGCCGACATGAAGTCGGTCATCATGCGCACCTCGTTCTCACCACTCCTCAGCCTGTCAGCCGACTTGTCCTGCGCCCTGCTCGACATCCACTGCAATGTGGTGGCGCAAGGCGTCGATATTCCGGTGCATCTGGGCGCTGCCGGCTTAAGCGGCGCAGCGGCCGTAAAAGCCTTTCCGCTCGACACCTGGCACGAAGGCGACGCAGTACTGTTAAACGATCCCTATGAGGGCGGCACGCACCTGCCCGACATGTCGCTGGTCACACCACTGTTCGCAGAGGGCGCGCTGCTCGGCTTTGCAATCAGCCGCCTTCACTGGCCTGACGTCGGCGGCATTGCAGCGGGAAGCTCCAGCGTATGCGATGAAATCATCAAGGAAGGCCTTCGGGTGCCGCCCGTGCGCATCGTTGAGCGAGGCCACACGCGAAACGACCTCCTGCAACTCATTCTGGCCAATGTTCGAATTCCGCAAGACAGACTGGGCGACTTTCGCGCCGCCCAGGCGGGGCACGTCCGCGCCACTGATCGCGTGGCCGAACTGTGTGCCCGCTATGGCGCCGCGGTGGTGCGCGCTGTGATGGCGCAAACGCAGATCTACAGCGCGAGGCTGGTAAAAGATCGGTTATCGAAGCTCGCCGATGCGGTGGTCGAGCACGAAGAGCGCCTCGATGGCGATGGCATCGACCCGCACTGCCGCCCTCTCATCAAGGCCACCATCACCAAGGCTGCGGGGTCGCTGCATTTTGATTTCACCGGATCGTCGCCCTGCGTGGCGGGCCCCATCAATGCACCCTACCCGGTAACCTGCGCTGCGGTTTACTATACCGTGCTGAGTTTCCTGGGAGGCGATATTGCGCCCAACGCCGGGGTGTATGCCGACGTGCAAATTACCGCACCGGCAGGCTCAATCGTGAACGCCAGCTATCCGGCGCCCGTGGTCGCAGCCAACACCGAAACCTCCAACCGACTGGTCGACATTCTGTTTACCGCGCTGGCCAAAGCCTGGCCCGAGGTAGTGCCGGGCGGCAGCTATGGCTCGGCCTGCGTTTACACCCTGGGCGGCATCGACCCGCGCTCGAACAGACGCTTTGTGCACTACGAAACAATCGGCGGTGGTGGCGGTGCAACCGCCGCAGCACCCGGCGCACACGGCATTCGGGTTCATATGGGCAACACCATGAACCTGCCGATCGAGAACGTCGAGGCGCAGATTCCAGTGCGCTTTCTCGAATACACCATCCTTCGCGAGTCCGGCGGCGCAGGCCAGCATGCGGGCGGCTGCGGCGTACGCAAATCGTTCGTGTCGCTTGCGGATGGCGTACAGGCCTCGGTGCTTGGCGAGCGTACCGACACGCCCGCGCGCGGCGCGGCAGGCGCAGGCGACGGCGCCTGCGCGCAGTTTCGGCTCATCCGAGGCGAACATGTGGTTGAACTTGGCGCAAAGAGCGGCCCCCACCGGCTCAATGCTGGCGATTTGCTTGAGTTGAACACCGCAGGCGGTGGCGGCTGGGGCGCGCAGCGCTGACGCTGCCTCATCAACGCCCCTCAGCAACCCACACCACGCGGTCTTCCAATCGCGACGCAGCTTCGTGGCCGGCTGACCTAAAACATGCAATTTATCGCCCCGCATCGCGGCTGAAGCCGCGGGTCCTGCAGCCACTCGCGCTGACAGGGCACGAGCCGTTAACCAAACCGGAGATACACTGATGGCATTCCGCTTCAAGTCCGCGCTCGCCGCGGGCGCAGTTGCGCTAGTCAGCGCATTCGCCCCTGCCACACAGGCAGAAACCTTCAAAGTTACCTTCAGCGCAGCGCACGGCTCCCAGCTGCCCTGGATCGGCATGATCGAAAACTTCTACATGCCTGAAGTGGACAAGCGGCTCAAAGAAGCCGGCAGCAAGCACAACATCGTCTGGAACAAGGCATTCAGCGGCACCTTGGCGAAAGTGGGCGGCGAACTTGATGCCGTGAGCAATGGCGTTGCCGAGATGGGCTACGTCTACACCATTTTTGAGCCTGCCAAACTGCCTTTGCTCGCGGTGTGCTTCATGGCGACTACTACCGCATGCTGTATGCCGACACGTCCACCAACGGCTCGGCGTCCGCAGCGCGCTGCGGACTGGATTTTTTTGGCGCCGACCGTTGCCTCTTTGCCACGGATGCGCCCTTTGACTCACGCGGCGGCCACCACCTTATCGGCGGCACGATTCGTGCAATCGACTCGCTCGATATTGCCTCGAAAGACAGGTCGGCGATCTACGAAGGTAATGCCAAGCGACTGCTGCGCCTGTCGTAAGCCTCATAGGCCTCCAACCCTGCTCGCACCATGTTCTTGAGATTGAAGTCGACAGCGCCTTGCGGAATACTCATGACACCCGGCGCTGAAATCAGACGCCCAGTTCAGAGCGGCTAAACGCCCCAACCCGGAGACAACTCATGAGCGCAACGATCCAGCGTTTTGAAGGCCGGACCGCAATCGTCACCGGCGCAGCCCAGGGAATCGGTGCGGCAATCGCACAGCGCCTGGCGAGCGAGGGCGCGAATGTGGTCGTGGCAGACATCAACAAGCGCGGCGCCGAAAAAATTGCCAAAGCCTGTGGCAAAGCTTCTTTCGCAATCGCCTGCGACGTGGGCGATCCCGACGAAGTCAAAGCCCTCCATTCGAAGGTCATGAAGCGTACAGGCCGAATTGATGTACTGGTTAACAACGCCGCCATCGTCCCCTTTCAGCCATGGGATAAAGTCGATTTCAAACATTGGCGCGAAATCATGCGCGTCAACCTCGATGGCGTGTTCCTGATGACGCGGGCGTCCTCAGACATCATGCGCAAGGCCGGTTACGGCCGTATCGTCAACATCATTTCGAACACCATCTTTGCCGGTACTCCCAATATGGCGGCCTACATAGCAGCCAAAGGCGGCGTATTCGGTTTCACGAGAGCGCTTGCGACCGAGCTGGGCAGCTCAAACATAACCGTCAATGGAATCTGCCCGGGCCTCACCGCGTCGGACGGTGTCATGGCAAGCCCGCATAAAGAGGCATTTGGTTTCGTTGAAATGCTGCAGGCAATCAAGGGCCACGGCAAGCCCGAAGACATTGTCCCTGCCGTGGCGTTTCTTGCCTCAGAAGAAGCTCACTGGATTACCGGCTCCACCGTGAACGTGGATGGCGGTATGGTGCGCTGGTAGGTCTGATCAGCTGTAGTAATGCGGAGCGAGTTTGTAGCCCTTGTAGCTGTCGGCGTCGTGGGAATAAAAAATCTCGGCGTCGAACTGCTCCGCGAGTTCCTTCAGCCGCCGCATCGAGGCAAGTGACGCTACCGGGTCAAGGTGGAAGCTTGCGATAACCATCTTGTCCATGTTTTCCTTGGTGTAGCAGGCATCGCCCGTAAACAGCATTGGCCTGCGGTTAGCAAGCTTCACCAGCATGGAGTAATGACCTGCGGTGTGTCCAGGCGTTTCAAAAAGATACACCCCCTTGGCCACCTCCTGATCACCCTTGAGAAGCTCAAAGCGTGGGGTGTAGATATCGGCTTTGGGGTCGGGTTGCTGAACCGTGAGCCCACCCTGCGCTGCACACGCCTGCTGCACCTCGGGCGAAAAACTGATGTCTGAATAACCCAGCTTTTCAAACGGTTGCGGACAGGTGCACGCTTCAAATTCAAGCTTGTGACAAAGCGTTGTCGCCTTGGTCATGTAGCGATTGCCGCCACAATGATCAAAGTGATAGTGGCTGTTGATAACGTGCGTGATGTCGGAGGGTCGTAGCCCAATTGCCGCCAGCGCGCCCGGAATCGTTTGCTGCGGCGTCTGCAGCGGCTTCTCAAACGGGAGCACTTTCATCACGTGCTCGTAGTCATAACCCGTGTCAAAGATGAATTTACCCTCGGGATGATCGACCAGCACGCTGTAACACGGAAACCGCACCTCTCCCGCAGGACCATGATTCCACATCATATGAAATCGATCGATGACCAGACTTCCGCCATCAAGCAGATAAACTTTGGTGTCAGACATGAGGCCTCCTTTTGCGGGGTTGTGAATCAGCGCGCACCGCGCTGATAGGGCAAGCCTAAGGACGCTGGCAAACCGGCGCGGCGGCCAAACAATGCCAGCACAACGATGATAAGCGTGAAGGGCAGCATCTGAACGACGTCGGTTGGAATCTGAAGCCCGCCTACCTGAAGGGCAGTGGTGACCGACATGGCAAGCCCCACGATTAAAGCGCTTCCGAGCACCCAGGTTGGCCGCCCCCTCGCCAGCATTGCGAGCACGATCGCCATGAAGCCAGCGCCACCCGTAATGAAAGGCACAAACAGACCGGCACCGATGTTGGACATGACCGCGCCACCTAAACCTCCCAATAAGCCGGTAGCCACCACAGCCAGGCCGCGGGTCCAACCGACACTGACCCCTGCAATGTCGAGCGCAGCCGGCTTCTCGCCGGCGGCAGACAGGTTGAGTCCGATATGGGTTGAACGAAACACCCAGGCCAGCAGCGGCACAAGAAGCACCGCCATGAATATCACCGGATGATGCGTGAAGATCGCCTTGCCGATCACAGGTATGTCGGACAGAAACGGAATCGCCCATTCATTCTGGCGCGGTAAACGCGGGAAATCACGCGCATACATGACGTGATGGGCAAGACTGGTTGCGCCCTGCATGGCCAATGTAATGGCGATCCCCACCACGATCTGGTTGAGATGGATGACAACACACAGCAAGACCATGAGCAGCGCCACCAAAGCGCCGCCCAACGCGCCTGCCAAAAAACCAAGCGCAAACGAACCGGTGGCGAGCGCTACGGAAAAACCCACAAAGGCGCCCGCGAGCATCATCCCTTCCAGGCCCAGATTCAGCACGCCTGATTTTTCAGAAATCTGCTCGCCCAGGCCAGCGAGCCACAGCGGTACACCGGCAGTGATTGCGCCCGCAATGAATGCAGTTGCGAAGGCCTGAGTAAATAGGGTGTCCAAGTCAGCGTCCCTTCAGTCGGCTGATCAAATGATCAGTGAGGGCAAGGATGAGGAGAATCAACGACATCATGATGAGCAGAAAATCGTGCGGTAGGTCAGCACGGCGGGACGCCGACTCACCGCCAATTGTCAACACCGCAAAGAACGCGACAAACGCAATGACCGCTACGCCGTGAAAGCGGGCCAGAAATACCAGCGGTACCACCAGCAGACCGAAGGACGGATGCCAATCAGCCCGAACCACCCCTCGCACGCCCAAAACGTCAATTGCACCACCCAGCGCGGCAAGCCCTGCACTGATCGCAAACACAGCCAGGGTGAGGCGCTTGACGTTAAGCCCGGCATGCTCGGCTGCACGAGGGTTGTGCCCAACAATCTGCAACTTGAGACCGAAAGCAGTGCGCGTCATGATGACGTGTACCGCCAGCACAATGACCACCGCTGCAATCACGCCGACATGAACCAGACTGTCGAAGAGCCGCGGTAACCGATCCTCGATGGGAAGAAAGATGGTCTGAGGAACGGGGCTTTCTGGATCGTCAAACACCGTCTTGATAAGGAAAGCTCCGGTGCTCAGCGCTAGAAAAGTCATCATCAAAGTTGAGATGATTTCATTGACGCCCTGGTAGGCGCGCAGCAGAGCCGGCACCATCGACCACACGACACCCACCGCAATTCCGATGGCAACCAGACAGGGTATGGCGAGCCAATAGGGCATTGACGCCGTTGCTGCGGCTGCGAAAGCCGATGTAAACACGCCACCCAGCATGTACTGGCCATCCACACCAAGATTCCACAGCCCAGCGCGGAAACACACGATAAGGCTGGCCGCGAGACAGAGCAGCGGTGCCATCAGCACCAGAACCTCCTGAGCGCCGCTCGGACTCAACACCGTTCGCCGCAGGATCTGTAGATAAAAGGCTGACGGATCACGACCCAGTGCTGCCAGGATCAGAGCACCAATCAGCAGGGCAAGAATGATCGGAGCAATGGGGCGCAACCATCCGAGCAGCTTTAGCGCAAGACCGCGGTTCATCTGGAATCCCCGCCCACCATCAGACCGCCGATTGCCTCCGCGTAATCGTCGCAAGCCTCGATGATTCCGACCATTCGGCCGCGCGACATGACAGCAACGCGATCGCAGAGTTCAACCAATTCTTCTAGCTCGGTGGAAATAATGACCGCAGCCACGCCCTGCTGCGCCTGCGCGCGAATCCGATCGCGGGCCGCCTGGATATTGGCAACATCAAGGCCATAGGTTGGCTTGTTGTAAACCACCAGTTTTGGGGCTCGGATCAGTTCGCGTCCAAAAAGGAGCTTCTGGATGTTTCCCCCTGACAGCGTCCCAATCGGTGCATCGGGCCCGGGCGTTCGAACATCGTAGGTCGCAATCAGCTCGCTTGCGTAGGATGTGATCTGCGCGTCGCGGGTCCAGCCACGTTGCCAGAATGGTGCCTCTCCAACGCGCTTGAGCACTGAGTTGAGAGCTACTGAAAAGCTCCCAACCGTACCCTCCCCGAGCCGGTCATCAGTCAGGTACCGTAAGCCCAGTGCCTGGCGTTGAGCGACCGACGCCGACGAGAGATCATGCGCGTCGAAAAATACCTGTCCGGAACTTGCCTGCATCTGTCCGGCGATCACCTCAGCCAGCTGTTTCTGACCGTTGCCGTCCACCCCCGCCACGCCAAAAATCTCGCCGGAATGCACCGTAAACGATACGCCGTCGAGGGCCACCTCGCGCTGTCGGCGTACGGTGCAGATGCCGCGTGATTCAAGTAGCGCAGGCTGCTGCAGCACGGACGTCTGGCGCTTTGCGGCAGCCACTGGCGCGCGGGCCGACGCGGCAGAGTCGACGGAGTCTTCCTTGCGGCCAAACATGGTTGACACGATGAAGCGACGCGCCTGATCCTCGGTCATCTCTTGAAACCGCTGTGGCTCAAGCGCACCAACAACCTGACCCAGCTTCAGGACCGTCAGCCGGTCACCGAACTCGAGCACCTCGTGCAATTTATGGGTGATCAGAACAATGGCCATACCCTCGGACCGCAATCGATTCAGCACAACGCCCAGCTCGCGCACCCCCTGCGGCGTGAGCATGGAGGTGGGCTCGTCAAGAATCAGAACGCGCTCGCCGCGCCATAAAGCCTTGATGATTTCGATCTGCTGCTGTTCGCCTAGCGATAACTCGCCTGCGGTGGCATCCGGGTCGATTGAAACCCCCAGCAGTCTGGAAAGCTCAGCGAGCCGCTCAAGTGTCTGGGTACGGCGCAGTCGCACCCACCAGGGCTGCCCGAGCAACAGGTTTTCGACAACCGTAAGCGTGGGCACCAGCGTGGCGTGCTGAAATACAGTGCCTATTCCGAGTGCGATCGCCTCGCGCGGAGCAGCGATCGATACCGTTTGACCGCGAACCACGATCGAGCCTGCATCCGGCTGAAGCAGCCCGGACAAAATACCAATCAGCGTGGATTTACCTGCGCCGTTTTCACCAAGCAGCGCATGGACTTCGCCCGCGTACAGTTGGAGCGAAACGTCACTGTTGGCGAGCACTGGTCCGAAACGCTTGGTGATTCCGGATAAAGACACCACCGGGGCGGCTGGCGCCCCGGCGTGAACGTGCTGATGCATCGCGTAGTCGCCCGGTTAGCGCTTTGAATCACGCGTCGCGGGATACCCGACCGACAGGGTCATGCGCCTGGTGCCGCGACGGCTGTCATGAGCGCACGGACCTGCGCCGCATCGACGATCGGTACGAGCTTGAGGTCACCCTTCAGAATACGCTCACGGTTTTTCTCAAGTTCGCCCCAAAGCGCATCGGAGATTCCAGGCGTTTTCATCAGCCGAACCGATCCATTCGCGAGACCGATGGTGTAAGGACGAGAGCCGAAGGTGCCGGCGTTGACGTCCTGGATCATGCTGACGAAGGTTTCGGTCGGGTCCCAAAGCACAGAGGAAAGCAGACGGCCCTGGGCCACATTGGTTTTGTCGCCAATGACATCGATCAGATTCACAGGCCCGCCATCCGTTGCCTTCGAGGTGGTAATGCCCTGCAACATCCCCATCGTCGCACCGTTGCCCTGACCGAAGATGGTGTCAGCACCTGCGGCAATGACTGCTTCGGCAACGCGGCGACCGCCGGGAGCATCCGAGAACGCTGCAGGCCCGATGACCGCATAACGGATTGGGATATC
>VGHA01000130.1 GCA_016868375.1 Betaproteobacteria bacterium
GCAGCGACTCGGGCAGCGCGTCAAGCGCCTCACTGGTGCGCCTGAGCAGGCGCAACATGACCGCGACGGCGAGCGCGTCCTTGGAGGCAAAGTGTTTGTAAAGGCTGCCTTTGGCGATGCCGACTTCAGCTGCGATGTCGTCCATCGACATCAGCTCGTAGCCCCGGCCGGAAAGCAGCCGATTGGTGGCATCGAGAATCGCTTCCTCGCGTGCCTCAAACTGCGTTGCCCGGAACGACTTGCGGGCAGGCGCGAGCGCGGACGCATCGTGCGTGGAGTGCAGGCCGGCTGAGCGGGTAAAGAGCGGTTCAGACACGTTGGGGTCGGTGTAAGCGAAATCGAGAAAGCGCCGATTACGCGTTTGTAGTTATGGAATCCTTTGAAGTGTAGCCATCCCGGGCGCCGTCGGTTCGAGAAGCACAGGCTGGCTGGGGGGCATTATCGCGGCAGCAATGGCGCAACGCCTGTTGCCGTTTCGAATCAGCGACCCGCTGGCGCCTGGGCTGCCGCAGCGCCCCGAGTCAATACGTTTGCGGTGCCCCGCGCGGGCGCTGCCACCTCAATACGTTCGCCGAATCGATCAAATACCGCACCGTCGGCGGTAACTGCGATCAAGCGCAGGCCGGTACCAACGGTATCGCCGACCGCGAACGCCCGGGGCGCAGCGCCGTCGACGGACAGCAGCGCTGTGCCCTGGCTCTGATGCGCGATGACGCCCACCACGCGCACTGAACTGAGGCGCGCATCAGGCGTACCACGCTGCCCCTGCCCCACCGTGCCGAACAAAGCGGCCGCTGCCGCCGGGTCGGGTTGAGCAATTATTGGCTGGACCGCGGGCGCGATGACTGGGCGCGGAGCGCCCAGCTGGATACCCCACCAGGCTGCAAGCGCCCCGCAGGCGATCACCAGCAGTGCGCCGACAGTGCGCGGCGCAACAGCGGTGGAGGAGCCAGCGGTGTACCGGTTCATGGTGAATGTGACAAATGCATGTCAGGGATCAAACCTTGCATGGGCAGCCGTGGGGCGGGCCACTGCTATGATAGATCGGTTTTCCAATGGAATTTCTCCGATGCGACAATGGCTTGACAGACGTCGTGCAGCAGGTCGTGATCCGGCGTGGCAGCGCGGCTTCACATTGATTGAACTGATGGTCGTGATTGTCATTCTCGGCATCCTCGCGGCAATCGCGGTCCCTCGCATCATGAGCAAGCCTGATGAGGCGAGGGTTCGTGCGGCGCAGGCGGAAGTCGCGCAAATCCTTCAGGCGCTTGATCTTTATCGACTGGATAACCAACGCTACCCCACCACCGAGCAGGGGTTGGCGGCCTTGGCCACCCGGCCCAGTGTTGAGCCCGTGCCGCAAAACTGGAAGGCTTATCTGAAGCAGGCTCCCAATGATCCCTGGGGCCGGCCCTACCAATATCTCAGCCCGGGCGTTCGCGGCGAAATCGACCTCTTCAGCCTCGGCGCCGACGGCCAGCCGGGCGGCGAGGGCGTCAATGCCGATATCGGTAACTGGTCGCTTAATCGCTGACCGCCTCGCCCGCCTGCGGCAGAGGCCCGCGGGCGCAGGTCACCAGCGTGGATTCACGCTGGTTGAAATGATGGTGGCGCTGCTGATCGCGGCAATTCTTGCCGGATCGCTCATGCTCGCGGTACCTGACCGATCGCGAAGCCTTCGCTTCGAGGCCGACAGGCTTGCGCGTCTGATGGCGATCGCCCGTGAAGAAGCCCTGCTGAGAGGTGCCCCCGTGCGGTTCGAATCAAACGGCGAGCGTTACCGGTTTGTGGTCTGGCTCGACCGGGCCTGGTGGCCGCTCTCAGATGATCCTGCGCTTCGGGAACGCACCTGGATCGCACCGACCGAGTTGCTGCTTGAGCGTGCAGATGGGCAACGGGTTATTGAATTTGGCCGCGAGCATGTCGACGCGCCGTTCAGGTTGACGCTCGCCCGCGATGGTGCACGCGTCACGATCGTTGCCAACGGGCTGGGCGCATTCATGGCATCGAACTGAGGCGGACATGGCAATCCGCGTCCTGGCAGAGCGTAGACAACGTGGTTCGCGCACGGGTGCGGCCGGGTTCACACTGCTCGAGGTCCTTATCGCGCTCACGGTAGCCTCGATTGCCCTGGTCGCTGCGATGCGGGCGGGGGGTTCGCTGGCACAGGCGTCGGCTGATGTCAGGCTTCGAACTCATGCCCAGTGGAGCGCTGAAAACAGGCTTGCCACGATACGGGTGATGGCCGAGTTTCCGCCGCCAGGCCGCCGGTCTTTCGAATGTCCGCTCGGTGCTATCGCACTGCGGTGTATTGAAGAAGTATTCGTCACGCCCAATCCCTCCTTCCGACGCATCGAACTGAGCGTTGAAAATCCTGCCGATGGGCACCGCCTCGCCCGGTTGACCGGCTTCGCGGTGAATCAGCCATGACTGCCAGGCCCATCCGCGTCATCGCCTTTTCCAGTGAGCCACGCGGCCGGAGGCGCGAGCGTGGGTTCACTCTGCTTGAGTTGCTGATCGCGGTCACGCTGATGTCGGTGCTCGCGCTCATGTCATGGCGTGCGCTGGATGCGCTGATTGATGCACGCGAGCGCATCACGCGGGCGGGCGATGAGCTCCGCGAGCTGGTGGTGGTGTTTGCGCAGCTCGAGGACGATCTTCGGCGGGCATGGCCGGTACGTCTGGTTGAAACCGGACGCGCGCCGGTCATTGTCAGTCTGGCGCCGGGCAATCGCGACACCATCGCAGACGGTGGCCAGCTGGACCTGATCCGTGAACTGCCGGCCGTGTCGTCACTGGCCTCATCCGGATCGGTCGTCAGCGATCCGGCTCGGCTCACCGGCCTGCAGCAGGTGGTCTGGCGCCTCGAGCGGGGGCGTCTGGAGCGGGGCTTTGCCCCTTGGTGGCCGGCCGGGGCGAGTGCGGCCATGGACTCGTCCACCCTGCATTCAGGATCGCTGAACCCCACCACCTGGCAGCCGCTTGCCGAACAGATCGACGCAATCGGCTGGCGGGTGTATCTGCCTGGACGAGGCTGGTTTGCCGCGGGGCAACGTTTTGAGCCGGGCGGCGCAGCGATTACCGGTGTTGAGCTGTCGCTGGTCCGGCGCGGCGAGCGAATCATCCGCGTGTTTTCGGTCAGGGATTGATGGTGGGTACGCTTCGACCAACAAGGCCAGGCAGAGAGCGCGGCGCAGCGATTGTAAGTGTGCTGGTGCTGGTGTCGATTGCCACGCTGCTGGTGGCGAGCCTCTTCTGGCGGCAGCACCTGGCCACGCGGTCGGTACAGAACCGGTTCGCGAGCGCGCAGCTTCGCTGGATCGAAACCGCGGTACTTGACTGGGCGGCGGTGGTGCTCAAATCAGACCAGAACACCAGCGGCGCGGTCGATCATCTGCAGGAAACCTGGGCCGTACCGGTGGCCGAGACGCGTCTCGACGAGACCGTGACCGCTGGCGCTCGGATCTCGGGCAACACGCGTTCGGCGCTGATCGCCGGCCAGATATTCGATGCACAGGGCCGTTTCAATCTGAGCAATCTGGTTCAGGACGGCAAGCCCGTTGAGAAGCAGGTGCTTGCTTTTCGACGACTGCTGGCGCTCCTTGGTCAGCCGCCTGAGCTGGAGCCGGCGCTCACTCGCCGGTTGCTTGAGTCGTATGTCGCCGAGCCAGCGCCGTCCGGTGCAACAGCGGGCAGCGGGAGCAGCGCGGCCGCCGAGGTCAGGCGGATCGCGGCGCTGCCACCGCCCCTGAAGCTGAACGATCTGCTGCGGCTCCCGGGGTTTGACGAGCGTACCCTCAGTGCACTGGCGCCTTTCGTGATTCTGCTGCCCAAGCGGATTCCGTCGGGTGACACCTCACACAGCACAACCGGCACGCGGATCAACATCAACACCGCGCCACCCGAAGTGATTGCCGCGATGGTTGACGATCTGCCGCTGGATGCTGCGCGCGGCTTCGTGCTCGCCCGGGAAAGAACTGTGGCGTCGACGCTTGATCAGGCGGGGAATCGGTTCAATCCCTCGATCTCGCTCAATGCCGAGCTCTTTTCTGTTGGCTCAAGCTATTTTCTGGTGTCCGGGATGGTACGCTTCGAGCGCATTGAGGCGTCCACCGAGGCGCTTTTTTTCAGGGGGCCGACGCGGGTCGAACTGGTATGGCGGCAGCAGTTTTGAGACGGGGAGAGGCGATCGTCTGGCTGCCGCCGCGCGCTGCGGGCGAGCGGTCGTTGGCGGCTGAGCCGAGCCTGCTGGTTCTGGTGGGCCCGCACTCCGAGCATCGCAGCCCCACCCGAAGCAGCCTGGAAACGCTGCCTCCGATGCACTCGGTCCGGCTGATCCTTGATGCCCGCGATGTCACCCTGCTTCGCGCGCGGCTGCCCGCCTTGCCCGCCGCGCGGCTTCAACGCGCACTGCCCAACCTTCTGGAAGACCAGATCCTTCAGGATCCACAGACCTGTGCATGGGCGCTCGGGTCCAGCGCCAATGGTGAAGAGCGCCTGGTTGCCGTCACCGATCGGGGCTGGCTGGACACTGTCACACAGGCCTTTGAGCGGCGCGGCATTCGTGTCGCGGCGGCCTGGCCGGCGCAGGCGGTTCGAGTTCCGTCGCTCAAATCCGATCCGGTGTTGTTGTGCGTGGGCAGTTCCATCGCGGTGTTGCCCACCTCGGGCGACGGTGTGGGCCTTGCCGCGGGCTCCGACCCGGCATCGCGCAGCGAGGCCGTCAGCGCGGCGCTCGCGCTCGTCGCCCAGCCGGGGCAGCAGCGGGTATCGGCGCTCACCCAGGACGAGGGCTGGCGCGAGGTGCTGCGGGAGGCAGCGGTCGAATCCGGGACCGCGCTGCAGATTGGCGAGCTGCCGGTACCGGCCGCCGCAACGGTTGATCTGCTTGAAGCGAGGCGCGCTGGCGCCTTCGCCCGCTGGGTCGCTCGCTTCGATTGGCGCGCATGGCGCTGGCCGCTGGGCGCAGCGCTCGCCCTGGCGCTGATCGCCGTCGCCGGGCTGAACCTGCACTGGCTGCTCCTGAGGCAGGAGCAGGCTGCACTGCTTGCAAGATTGGATCAGTCGTTTGCGCAGGTGTTCCCGGCCGGTACAACCAAGGTGGACCTGGTGCTTCAGATGCAACGACATCTTGCACAGCTTCGTGCGCGCTCCGGGCAGTCGAGTCCTGACGACTTCTTGCCGCTGGTCGTTGGGTTGGGGCTTGCGCTGGGCACCCAGGCGCCCGATGCGCTGGGCTCGCTCGATTATCGCGATGGGCGTCTGCGCGCGCGCTTCCGACCCGGTATTGCAGACACCCGGGCGGCGCGCGACGCGCTGATCCAGGCCGGACGCCGTCAGGGTCTGCAACTGAAGTTCGAAAGCGAGCGCGAGCCGCTCGCAACGATCACCGTATTGCGCTGAGACCTGTCGATGATCGAAACCCTGCTTCAACGCTGGCACCAACTGTCCTCACGGGAGCGGCGCCTGCTGGGTGTCGCGCTTGGGTTTGCAGGCATGGCGGCCGCTTATCTGGCACTGATCGAACCCGCCTGGAATGGTCGCGACGCGGTGCAGGCGCGACTGCCGGCGCTGCGCGATCAGGTGGCGCAGGCTGATCTGATGGTGGGCGATGTCCGCAGGCTCAGTGCTGCTGCCGCCGCTGCGCCGCGTCCGTCACTGCAGGCGGTCCGGGTCAGGCTCGAGCAGTCGCTTGAGTCGGCGGGGCTTCGGCCCGCTCTGCAGCAGATCCAGGCCACCGAGAGCCTCATTGATCTGCGGTTTCGAAGCGTACCGTTTGCCGTCTGGATGGCCTGGCTGGACACCGCGCTGCGCGAAACCCGTCTTCGGGTGGCCGACCTGTCGGTCACCCGCGATTCCGAAGCCGGCCTGGTAAGCGTGCGGATGGTGCTCGAACTGCCCGGGAGTGATCGGCGATGAGCCCAAGGTCCGCGCTTGGCGTGCTGTTCACCGCGTTGATCACCACGCTGGTGGCCATGGTCGTTGCGTTGGTCAGCGCGCCCGCCACCTGGCTCGATCGGCTTGCTGCAACCCTGACCCATGGCAAGGTCCGCCTGGCCGAAGCGAGCGGAACGATCTGGCAGGGCAGTGGACGCCTGATCTGGGCCGATACGGGCGAAAGCGCAGAGTCCCGGCTGTCGCTGTCAGGGGTTGCGCTGCCCGGGCGGGTTCATTGGCGGGTCGCGCCCATGCCGCTTTTGCTGGGCCTGATCGAGGCGACTCTGCAGATCGACGGAATGGCGGGTGGCGTTGCGCTGCAGGGATCCTGGCGGGAGCTTCGGCTGGGTAACGGACGACTTGATTTGCCCAGGATCGAACTTGCAGCGCTTGGATCTCCCTGGAATACCGTGCGCCCGGCGGGGGCTGTCACAGTGTCCTGGTCTAATGTCATGATGGGTACACAGCGGTTTGAGGGAAGTGTCGAAATCGAACTGCGCGATATCGCTTCCTCGCTGAGTGCAGTTCGGCCGCTTGGCAGCTACCGGATCGAGGTGCAGGCGCGGAGCGGTCAGGCAGTGATCTCGATGCGTACGCTGGAGGGCGCGCTGACGCTCACCGGCCAGGGCGCGGCAAGTGGCCGCGGGTTTTCGTTTCTTGCCCGAGCCCATCCGACCCGTGCGGATGACACACGGTTGCAGGGCCTGCTCGGCCTGGTGGGCACGCGAGAAGGCGACCAGACGATTATTAAAATAGGATCATGAACGTGAGCAAGCGTTACCGCTTCGGTACAGGTTCGATCGATTCCGCGCGTCATCCCCAATCTGCGCAACCGCTGTCAGAGATTGGCGTGCAGCGGGCTCTCGCGATCATGGTCGTGCTGCTGGCAGCCGTGGCCGGACCCGCGTCGGCCCAGCCCGCCTCCGGCGCTCCCGCGGCGGCGGCGCCGTCGCAAGCCGCGCCCCTGGTGCCACGCGGTGACGAGGTGGTGCTCAACTTTCGCGACGCTGAAATCGAATCAGTCGCCAACGCATTTGGCCATCTGCTGGGCCGCAATCTGGTGGTCGATCCGCGCGTGCGCGGCAAGATGACACTCGAGACCGCTCGCCCCGTTGGCCGGCAACAGGCGTTCGAACTGTTTCGCATCTCGTTGCGCGGTTTGGGTTTTGCCTATGTTGATGCCGGAGGGGTGGGGCGAATCGTGCCTGAGGCCGATGCGAAGCTGTTGGCGTCGGCTGTGGGCGGGCCCGAAGCCGGAAAAGCCAATGCTGGCGAGCAGATCGTCACGCAGGTGTTCCGGTTGAAGCACGAAACAGCGGCCAATCTGGTGCCGGTGCTCAGACCGCTGATCGCACCCAACAACACCGTGGTCGCGTATCCGGGAAATAATTCGCTGGTGGTCACCGACTACGCATCCAACGTTGCACGGATTGCCAAGATCATAGAATCCATCGATACCGCGGTGGCCAATGAGGTCGAGGTCATTCCGATGGTTCATGCGCTGGCGATCGATGTCGCCGTGGCAGTGAACCGAATGCTCGACGACAGTGGGCGCGTCGCGGGCCAGCAGCAAACGGATGCCTCGCAACGTGTGGTGGTGTTCGCCGATTCGCGACTCAATTCGGTCATGGTGCGAACCTCCAGCCCCGAGCGGATGAAGCTTGCGCGTAGCCTGATTGCCCGACTCGATGTCGCCAGCACTGAGCCTGGCAATATTCATGTGGTGTATCTGCGCAATGCCGAGGCGGTGAAGCTCGCGCAAACGTTGCGCGGTGTGCTGGCAGGCGATGGCGGAACGCAGGGCATCGGATCGAACCCCACCACCTTCGGTCAGAGTCTGTCCAGCGCCGGCCAGGGGTCGGGCCTGACAGGCGCCACGATGACGGGCGCATCCTCTACCGGCCCCTCGGCACCGGGCAGCACCGGAACCTTTGGCACCAGTACCCTGCAGACCGGTGGCGCGTCGCAGGCGCAATTGGGCGCGAGCGTGCGCGCGGGCGGCGCAATCATCACGGCTGACCCTGCCAGCAATGCGCTGATCATTACCGCACCCGACGCGGTCTATCGAAGCCTGCGCGCGGTCATCGACAAGCTCGATGCGCGGCGTGCGCAGGTATTCATCGAGTCGCTTATTGTCGAGGTGCAGGCCGACAAGGCCGCTGAACTCGGCATTCAGTGGCAGTTCCTGGGTGCACCCGAGGGATCGACCCGGGGCTTCGGCGGTACCAACTTCGGAACGGGCGGCGCTAATATCGTCACTCTGTCGACGAATCCGCTGCAGGCCGCATCGTCCAATGGTCTCAACATCGGTGTGGTGCGAGGCACCACACGGATAGGCACCGGAGCCAACGCCGCCGAGGTGCTGAATCTCGGGCTCCTTGCGCGGGCGCTTGAATCTGACGCGTCGGCCAACATTCTGGCCACGCCCAACCTGTTGACGCTCGATAACGAAGAGGCGCGGATCATCATCGGACAAAATGTGCCGTTCGTAACCGGCCAGTTCACGAGCCTTGCCAACGCGGGCAATGCATCGGCCAATCCGTTTCAAACCATTGAGCGACGCGATGTGGGCACAACGCTACGCGTTCGGCCCCAGATCTCGGAATCGGGCACGGTGCGCCTGCAGATCTTCCAGGAAGTTTCCAGCGTTCAGGACAAGAACAACGCCTCGGGGATCATCACCAATCGTCGCGCAATCGAATCCACGGTGCTGGTCGACGATGGCGAAATCATCGTGCTCGGCGGGCTCATCGAGGAAACCATCTCGGGCAGCGAACAGAAGGTGCCGGGGCTGGGCGATCTGCCGCTGATCGGAGGGCTGTTCCGCTTCGAAGGCCGTCGGCGAGTCAAAAACAACCTGCTGGTGTTTCTTCGCCCGGTGGTGTTGCGTGACATGGACGCGTCCAATGCAATCTCGGCCAGTCGCTATGACTACATGCGCGCGCTGCGAAACGATGCGCGGATTCCCGAGCGAGGCCTGTTGCCTGAAGTAAAAGGCAATCCGGTGCCCGCGCGCCCTGAGGCGCCCGCTGGCCAGCCGCGCGCGCCCGCTGCGGTGCGGCAACCCGGTTTCAGTCTGTCGCCCGATGTGCGCCCGGATGCCAGACCACAGGCGCCGTTTTCGGCAGACCCGCCGCGGGTGGATACGCCCTGAACGGGCAAGGCCCACGGTGAAGCGCTGATCATGCAACCGGTTCCCGCCTCGCGATACGTACCCTACGCGTTTGCGCGCGCCAATCAGCTGCTGGTGGCCGCTGCCAGCACTGAGGCGCTCGAGGTCTGGATTGGCGAGCGGACGCCGATGCGCGCGGTGGCTGAACTGTCGCGCAACGTGCCGCTGCGGCTGATTCCCATTCGAAAACCCGCTGAGGAACTCGACCAGGCGATCACGCGCGCGTATGCGCAGCGCGAGGGCTCTGCCGCTGCGGTGGTGGATGAGGTTGAAAGCGATCTCGACCTGACGCAACTGATGCAGGACATTCCGCGGATTGAAGACCTGCTCGAATCGGAGGACGACGCACCGATCATCCGAATGATCAACGCGCTGCTGACTCAGGCAAGCCGCGACGGCGCCTCCGATATTCACTTCGAGGCATTCGAAAGCGCATCGGTGGTCAGGTTCCGCGTCGACGGCATCCTGCGCGACATCGCGCGCCCACGACGTGAGCTGCATGCGGCAATCGTGTCTCGAGTCAAGATCATGGCGCAGCTCGACATCGCCGAGAAGCGGTTGCCGCAGGATGGCCGTATCGCGCTTCGTATTGGGGGCCGGGCAGTCGATGTCAGGGTGTCCACGCTGCCAACCGGACACGGTGAACGTGTCGTGCTGCGGTTGCTCGACAAAGAGGCAGGGCGGCTGGATCTTGCGTCGCTGGGCATGAGCGTACCGACGCTGGCCGCATTCGATCAGCTGGTTCATCAGCCGCACGGCATTTTGCTGGTCACCGGGCCCACTGGCTCGGGCAAGACCACCACGCTGTACGCTGCGCTTGGCAGGCTTGACTTCAATCGCATGAATGTTCTGACGGTGGAAGATCCGATCGAGTACCACCTTGAGGGTATCGGGCAGACCCAGGTGAACGCGCGAATCGACATGAGCTTTGCAAAGGCGCTGCGTGCAATCCTGCGGCAGGATCCCGATGTGGTGATGATCGGCGAAATCCGCGATCTGGAAACCGCGCAGATCGCGGTGCAGGCCTCGCTCACGGGCCACCTGGTGCTGGCCACGCTGCATACCAACGATTCGGTGTCAGCGGTCACTCGTCTCACCGACATGGGAATCGAGCCCTTCCTGTTGTCGTCGTCGCTGCTGGGCGTGGTTGCGCAGCGGTTGGTTCGCCGGCTGTGCGAGCGCTGCCGTGAGCCTGATCCGATCGCAGGGGGCTGGCGTGCCGTGGGGTGCGCCGCCTGCGACGGAACCGGTTACCGAGGCCGCACCGGTGTTCACGAGCTGTTTGTGGTCAATGAGGCGATTCGCGCGCTGATCCACGGCGGTGCGCCTGAAAGCGAGCTTCGTGAGGCAGCGCGTCGCACCGGCATGATCTCGATGCGCGAAGACGGGCAACGCTGGGTCCAGACAGGCGTGACCTCCGCCGACGAGGTGGCGCGTGTTACCCGCGACTGATCCTGCCAACCGGGTAAAGGCCGTGCGCTGATGGCTGCGTTCCGGTTCGAAGCGGCCGATGCGCAGGGGCGGATTGAACGCGGCCTGATCGATGCGGATTCGCCGCGTCATGCCCGCGGCCTGCTGCGTGAGCGCGGTCTTGCGCCACTTGACGTGGCACCCCTGCAGGCCGAGGCAACCAGTTCGCAGCGGTCGCTGGGCGCCGCACGACTGCGAGCGGCCGATTTATCGCTGGCGACGCGTCAGCTGGCCAGCCTGCTGGCGGCGCGGCTGCCGCTTGAGCAGGCGCTCGACGTGGTGGTGGAGCAGGCTGAGCGCCGGCTGGTCCGCGAGCGGTTTGCAGCGGTCCGATCGGAGGTGGTGGCAGGCCAGACCCTTGCCAGTGCGCTGTCGGCCTACCCGCGTGATTTTCCTGAGGTGTACCGCGCACTGGTATCAGCCGGAGAGCAGTCCGGTGATCTGGCCGGCGTGATGACCCGACTAGCAGATTACATCGAGGCGCGCGGCGCCCTGGTGCAGCGTGTGGCGCTGTCGTTCATCTACCCCGCAATCGTGACCCTGGTGGCCTCGGCCGTGGTGATCGTGCTGCTCACCTATGTGGTGCCTCAGGTGATCGATGTCTTCCGGCAGACCGGTCAGGCGCTTCCTGTATTGACCCGGGCCCTGATCCTGGTGTCGGACTTTACGCGCGAGTGGGGCTGGGCAGTTTTGATGGTGGGCGCCGCAGCGGCGATTGGCTGGCGCGCTGCGTTGCGCGCGCCCAGCGTGAAGCTCGCGTGGCATACGCGTGCGCTCAAACTTCCCATTGCAGGCCGCCTGCTGTCGGGTCTTGAAACCGCACGCTTCGCGTCCACGCTTGCGATTCTAGTGGCCTCGGGTGTTCCGCTGATTCGCGCGCTGGAGGCCGGTGCGCAGACGCTATCGAACGACGCTTTGCGGCACAACGTTCAGGACGCAATCGGACGCGTGCGTGAAGGCGTGCCGCTCGCGCGCGCGCTCGCTGCCGCCGGGCGTTTTCCGCCTTTGATGGTGCATCTGATTGCCAGT
>VGHA01000131.1 GCA_016868375.1 Betaproteobacteria bacterium
GGCCGGCGCTGACATTGCCACCCGATGCGAATTGCAGCGCGCCGGGCCTGCGGCGCAGCACCGCAATGAAGTCGTCAACGGTCCGGATGGATTCGCTCTCGGCGAACGCCTGATTGAGCACCAGCACATTGGGCACGACAGCGATCATGGAGATGGGTGCGAAATCGCGCTCGGCATCGTAGGGCATGCGCGGATACAGCGACGGATTAATCGCGTGCGTGGCGACCGCACCGATCAACAGCGTATAGCCGTCGGCGGGCGACTTGGCGACGTGATCTGCGCCGAGATTGCCACCCGCGCCGCTTCGGTTCTCAACCACAACCGGCTGACCGAGCGGTTCGCGCATCGATTCCGCGATGGCGCGGGCAGCAAGGTCAAGTGGCCCTCCGGGCGGATAGGGCACCACCAACCGAACCGGGCGCGTTGGGTAGGCCTGCGCAAGGGCCGACGGGAGACTCAGGGGCGCGAGGCCGCCAGCGAGCAGGATCCGGCGGCGGCTGAAAGATGAGCTGGCAGTCATGGTGGGCCCGTCGGAGATTATTTCGATGGCGGCTCGGTGGCAGTGAACGAGGGACGTTGACGCATGGCTTCAAACCAGCGACTGAGCGCGGGTCGGTCTGGTGTCCAGTCGAACCCTCGGATTTTCAGTGCGAACGCAAGGGCGCACAGCATCCGCAGTTGGGCGTGATTGAAAGGGCCACTCATCCAGGGGTGCGTGATGTCGGTTTCCCAAGCATTGAGCAGTCGCTGCGCGCGGGCCTGCTCATGGCGAATGATGGTTTGTGATCGCTCATCCGACGGGCGCAACAATTCGCGAAGCCACACAGCCAGACCATCCAGGAGCGAACCCGCTCGCGCATCCAGTCTGGCCACAGCGAGCGCCTGCTGTGGCGCAGGCCTTGCAAGGAGCGGTGCACCATCGAGGCTGTCGAGGTAATCGCAGATCGCAATCGATTCCTCCAGTCCCAGGCCGTCTTCGCAGATCAGGTAGGGGACACGTCCGGAGGGGTTCGTCTCATAGTAAGGACTGTCGGGAACCCGTGTTTGGGCGAGTTGCTCGGAGACGCGGGACTGAAGGCCCTTCTCGATGACCATCATTCGAGCCATCCGCGCATAAGGGGAACCGGGTGTGATGTACAGTTTCATTTTGATCATTTTATCGCCTGCACCGCATGACCTTGTCAATCCGTAAATTCAGCGAGTCAGCCATGCCACTGCCTGATTGGCGGCGCCGACGGGTATCGCAATCAGCCCTTGCGTTCGTCGGTTTGTATCCGCTTCTCCTTGGGCGCGCCCAGGCACAGGCAGCGAGCGCCGCTTCGTGCCCCGCACTTTTGAACCATGTGTTTCCGCGGTTGCAGGACGATGCTCCGCTGTCGCTGTGCCAGTTCACTGGTAAGGTCGTACTGGTCGTGAACACGGCGAGCCAGTGTGGATACACCCCGCAGTACGAGGGGCTCGAGCGGCTTCACGGCAGATTTGCAGCGCGGGGCCTCACGATTCTGGGATTCCCGTCCAACGATTTCGGGCAGCAGGAGCCTGGCACCAGCAAGCAGATTGCAGAGGTGTGCTTCAACACCTACGGCGTCCGATTTCCAATGCTCGCCCGAACATCGGTGCTCGGGCCGTCAGCAAACCCGCTACACGCTGAACTTACCCGCCTCACGGGCCAGGCTCCACGCTGGAACTTTCATAAGTACCTCATCGATCGATCGGGCCAGGTCATTGCCAACTACCCCAGCCGGGTAACACCCGAATCGCGCGAGTTGGTCTCGGCAATTGAAAAGGCACTCGGTCCAGGCTGATCGAGCGCTCGTTACCCCGCGGCCCTCGCCTGGGCTGCATCTTCGGAATCAAACGGATGTCGGACACCACCTTTCTTGATTGGCCGTTCTTTGAATCCCGCCACCGCGACGTCGCGGCGCATCTGGAAGCGTGGGTACAGTCGCGGCCCGAACCTGAGCATTGCGAGGGTGCGGCCCTCGATGCGCTGTGCCGCTCCATCGTTCGTGACCTGGGCGCAAGCGGTCTGCTCGAGCCTGTTGTGCCGCCCTCTGGCGCCGACGGTTTGGATGTCCGCACAATCTGCCTGGCGCGCGAGATTCTCGCCCGCCGCTCCGGGCTGATCGAAGTCATGTTTGCCATGCAGGGGCTGGGTACCGGACCGATCACGCTGTTCGGGGACGAGGCGCTGCGCAGCAAGGTGCTACCGGGTGTCAGGACGGGTGAGCGCATTGCCGCGTTTGCGCTATCTGAACCCGATGCGGGCTCGGATGTGGCGGCCATGAGCACGCAGGCCACCGCTGTCCCCGGCGGCTGGCGGCTCGATGGGGTCAAGACCTGGATCTCCAATGGCGGGATTGCCGATCACTACGTGGTGTTTGCGCGCACGGGCGAGGCGCCTGGAGCGAAAGGGCTGTCAGCCTTCGTGGTTGACGCGGATTCGCCCGGGTTCATCATCGAGCAGCGTCTTGAAATGATCTCGCCGCATCCGGTGGCAACCATCCGGTTTGATGGTTGCTTTGTTCCTGCCGATCGCCTGCTGGGAAAATCCGGCGACGGTTTCAAGATTGCCATGGCAACCCTGGATGTGTTTCGTACAACGGTGGGCGCGGCGGCGCTCGGATTTGCTAGGCGCGCGCTCGACGATGCCATGAAGCGGGCCGCCACCCGCATGGTCATGGGCCGCGCGCTCATTGAACAACAGCTGATCCAGGGCAAGATCGCCGACATGGCGCTCGATGTCGATGCGAGCGCACTGCTGGTCTACCGATCGGCCTGGACCCGTGATGTACAGAAGCGACGCGTGACGCGCGAATCCTCCATGGCCAAGCTTCACGCCACTGAGGCCGCGCAGCGCGTCATCGATGAGGCGGTTCAGATCTTTGGCGGTCTGGGCGTCACGCGGGGCAATAAGGCTGAAGAGCTTTATCGCGATATCCGCGCCCTGCGGATCTACGAGGGCGCGAGCGAGGTTCAGCGGGTGATTATTTCGCGGCAGGCCATGGCAAGCCTGTCTGCCTGACAGGCCTGTCCGGCGTTGCGCGGTACCAATTCATTTAATCGCCTTCGAATACGGGTTTTGCGCGGTTGACGAATGCCGTGTAGGCCCGCTCGAAATCGCGGGTCTGCATGCAGATTGCCTGAGCCTGCGCTTCGGCCTCAATCGCTTCATCAATGCCCATGTTCCACTCCTGATGGATGCAACGTTTGGTCATTGCATGGGCAAACGTGGGCCCCGCTGCCAGCGATGCCGCGAGGGCCTGTGAGTCGCCAAGCAGTGACGCGGGTTCGCACAACCGGTTGTAGAAGCCCCAACGTTCGGCCTCGGCGCCATCCATTGAGCGGCCTGTAAACAGAAGCTCGGCGGCGCGACCTGCACCGATGATGCGGGGCAGAATGTTGCACGCCCCCATGTCAGCGCCTGCAAGACCCACGCGAACGAACAGAAAGGCGACCTTGCTCCCTGCGGTTCCCAACCTGAGGTCGGAGGCCATGGCAACGATGGCGCCAGCGCCTGCACAGATGCCGTCCACCGCAGCAACAATGGTCTGCGGCGCAGCGCGCATCGCTTTGACAAGGTCTCCGGTCATGCGGGTAAAGGCAAGCAGGCCGCCCATGTCATCGGCGCGCTGCAGTTCCACCAGCGGTCCGATGATGTCGTGTACGTCGCCGCCTGAGCAGAAATTGCCGCCGGCACCGGTGATCACGACCGACTTGATGGTCTTCGAATAGGTGAGGGCGCGAAACAGGTCGCGCAGTTCAGCGTAGGAGTGAAACGTGAGCGGGTTCTTTCGCTCGGGGCGGTTGAGCGTAATGGTGGCGACCTTGCCATTGACCTGCCATCCAAAATGCTGCGGCGTGAATTGGTCAATGTTGAGACCGGCGGGGAGAAAAGCGTCGGGGGTTGCTGTCATCGCAGAAAGACTTTCAGGTTGCAGTGGGCGGCGCGATGCGGTCGATGAATTGCGCCAGTTCGAGATCGAGGCGGGTCAGACCGCCTGTGTCGTGCGTGCTCAGTTGGATTTCCACCCTGCGCCAGACGTTGCGCCAATCGGGATGGTGATCCAGCTGTTCGGCGCGCAGGGCCACGCGAGCCATGAAGGCGAACGCCTCGTTGAAATCGCTGAACTCAAGCGTTCGGGCAATCGACCGACCGTCAGCGGCAACCGTCCAGGCTGTCAGTTGCCCGAGATCAGAGGGCTGCAGGGGCTGTAATGCGCGCGGCATGGTGGCGTCAGACCAGGTCGTTCCAGACATCCTGTTCGCAGATCAGACCGTTACGAACTTCAAAGCGGTCGATGAAGCGAACGCCGTCAACGACCCGGCCATCCAGATATTCGCCGTGCAGGGTTCCATAGCAGTAGACCACGGCAGTGGCAGGGCCGGTGAAGGCGACGTCGATCCGGGAAAACTTCTTGCCCATGAATTTGTAGGCCTTGCGCGAGGCGGCTAACCATGTTTCGAGGCTGTCGTAGTTGCGGCCTCGGGGAAAGCGCGGCGCGAAGCCGGGGCCAATGCGTTGCCTGGCATCCGGCTCATTGCGCGCCTCGGTGGTGCGAAGAAAATCGATGGCGCGTGCGGCAGCTTCGAGTCCTTCAGCGCGTCGGGCGGGGTCGCATGCGACGACAGCGGCTTCGGCATCAGTCATAGCCAATTACTCCAAGGGTCAGGGTTGGGCGATACCGTAATGGCTTCGCTCGAAATTGACAAATCGAAGCTGCGCCGCCTACGCTCGGCCCGCCTCATCAAGGAATCTGCTCATGACCGACCGCGTCGCCCGTGTAAGTGTCTCGCCCGCGTTTGCCCCGCTTGAAATCAACGGCCTTCAACTGCGCAATCGTATTTTCATGCCGGCTCACACGACGAACTTTGGTGCCGAGCATCTGCCGAGCGCGCGCCATGTGGCGTATCACCGTGAGCGGGCAGCAGGGGGTGTCGCCCTGATCATTTTCGAGGCGATCCGGGTCATGGAGAACACGCTCGGGCGTCCGCAGGGGGTCTGCGGCTACACCCCCGAGTCGATTCCAGCGTTCCGCGCAGTGGCGGATGCGGTGCACGAGGGGGGCGCGGCCTTCATCGCACAAATTTGCCACATGGGACGGCAGATAGACGGGGAATACGAGCGCACGGTGTCGTGGGGTGCCTCACCGATCCGGTGGTCGCTGGGCGCGTATCCGCCCCGGCAGATGAATCGTCAGGACATGCAACAGGTAATCGACGCGCATCTGCGTACCGCCGAGAACATGCTGGAAGCGGGCGCTGATGGCATTGAGCTGCATTGGGGGCATGGGCATCTTTTGCAGCAATTTCTGTCGCCGCTGTCGAACAAGCGGGAGGATGAGTACGGCGGGTCCACCGAAAACCGGCTGCGCTTTCCGCTTGAGCTTGCGATGCGCCTGCGCGAAGCGCTCGGCCCCGATGTCTGCCTGGGCGTACGGATCAGCGCTGAGGAATACCACGATGACGGCCTGACGCTGGCCGAATCAAGTCGAATCATTGAGCTTGCCGTACCCCAGGTTCAACTCGACTTCATTCACGTGAGTCATTCCGCCTATCACATGAGCCGATCGCTAGGGACCCAGATGGCGGACATGGCGGTTGATCCGGCGCCATTCCGAATGCTTCCTGGGCGTATCCGGCAGGCCGCAGCGGGTTCGGCAAAGCCAGTCGCAATCCTCACAGTCTGCAAGTACCGAACGCTGGAGGATGCCGAGCAGATGCTGGAGTCGGGTGGCGCAGACATGATTGGCCTTGCGCGTGCACACGTCGCCGAGCCTGCGCTCGTTGCCAAGTGGCAGAGCGGCCGCGCCGATGAGGTGCAGCCCTGCATCGGTTGCAACCAGGGATGTGCACAAAATCTCGAGCGCAATATTGCGCTGACCTGCCTGGTGAATCCCCGCGCCGGGCGCGAGGCTGTATGGCCGCGAGCGGATCTGAGTCGGGCCGAGACACCCCGGTCCGTGCTGGTGGTGGGCGGCGGGCCCGCTGGGCTGGAGGCTGCCGCGACGGCTGCTGCGCGGGGGCACAGGGTGAGCCTCTGGGAGCGCTCCGACGCGCTGGGTGGGCGGCTGGCGCTGGCTGCGGGCCTGCGCTTACGCGAGGACTTCGGCTTGTGGCTTCATTTCGCGCGTCGTCGGCTCGATCGCCTTGGGGTTGACGTGAGACTCGGCTGCGCGTCGACGGTTGAGATGATCGCTGCCGCGAAGCCCGATCAGGTGATCGTCGCGACTGGCGCACGACCACTCGCCTATCGGTTGCCGGATGGAACCGAAGCACTGACGCTGGATGAGGGCGCGTGTCTCAACGCTGCGGGGTTGAGCGTTGCGGTGTATGACGAAACCGGTGACTGGGGCGCGTTGGGGCTGGTTGAGCATCTGGCGGCAACAGGGGCCCGCGTCACGCTGCTGTCGCCGGCCGCCGGTGCGCTGTGGCGAACCACCATCTACAGCACGACCACGACATTTGCCCGGTGGCGCGAGCGAGGCATTCGAATCCGGCCGCTCCGGCGGCCGCTTGGACTGGTCGATCAGCGACTGTGCCTGGAGGACACCTCGTGCGGCGAGGAGGAGTGGCTCGACGGAATCGATCGACTGATTGCAGTGATTCCGCCCCAGTCTGAAAATCCGCTCGAGGCAGGGCTCAGCCGTGCGGGTATCGCCTTCAGGTTGGCTGGCGATTGCGTAGCACCTCGCAACGCACTGGAAGCCGTGTTCGAAGGTCATCGAAGCGGACGCCTGGCCTGAGCGTTCTGGAGCGATTCTCATGATCAAGACAGTGGCCATCACAGGCGCAAGTGGTTTTATCGGCCTGAACCTGGTGGAAGCTTTCATGCGTCGCGGATGGCGAGTGCGCGCGCTCTCCATTGACGGAATTCCTGCAATGGCGGCTGCTGAGTTTGCGTCGCTGCCGGGCGAGCTCGATGACCGGCGGGGTGATGTCCGTGAACTCGCCGTGCTTGAAGCGCTATTTGACGGGGGTGCACCGGAAGCGCTGGTGGCCGGTGCCGCGATCACGTCGGGTCCCACGCGAGAGCGAGATCACCCGTCCAGTATTTTTGAGGTCAATCTGCTTGCGCCGGCCCGTCTGCTCGAAATCGCTGCGCGACATCAGGTGCCGCGGATGCTGTGCTTCTCGTCGACCGCATCACTGGGCGAGTTGCCGTTCATGGGGCAGGCATTGCGCGAGTCGGACTTGCCTCGACCCTTGACTCTGTATGGCGCCACCAAGAGCGCGCTTGAAACGCTGGGGCTGCGCTGGAACAGCTTCGGAGCAATGCCACGGCTTTTTGTGGGGCGGCTGACGGCGGCGATCGGTCCGTGGGAACGTGCAACGGGCATGCGCGATACGCTCTCGCCGCCGCTTGCCATCCTTGAAAGCGCGCTGGCGGGCGCAGCGATCGCGCCCCTGCCCGAAGGCGGCGCGCGAGACTATGCGTATGCGCCTGAAGTGGCGGAGCAGGTGGTGTGGATGCTCACGGCGGACTCACCGCCACCCAAGCACTTCCTCTATCAACTCACGCCAGGATTCACCTGGCATGCGCGAGCGATGCTGGATGCTCTGGCTGAAGCGGGCGTGCCGGTACGGATTGAGCCGGAGGGCCGGCGGATTGAGTTCAACGACGATCTGACGCGGCGCCGCTCGCCGCTGCTTGCAGACCGTATCAGTGAGGAATTTCGCGCGCCGCCGTCCGCGCAGGCCTGCGCGCGGGCCTACGTGCGTTGGGCGCTCGCGCACAGGGCCTGGTTTGCGCGTTGACGAACGCAAGTCCGCGAAGTATGCGAAGGGTCGTCAGTCGATCCGAAACTGGTTCGCCAGCCGTGCGAGCGAGGTGTTGAGATGTTCCGGCGTCGGTCTTGCGTAAGCGCCGATCCGTCGCGACGGCGTAATCCCGATTTTGTAGAGGCTTGACATCATTTCAGCGCTTTTGACTGCGGCTGAGATGGTGTCGAGCACGGGGGCGCCCATGACTTGGGTAAGCCCCGCCCGGTGCGCGAGCGTGGCGAGAAACGCCGGCCCAGGCACGATCACCGAGGCACCGTCTCGAACCGCGCGCTCGCATTGCGCGACAAAGTGTTCGAGCAGCGGTCCAGGGTTTCCGAGCGAGGTGGCGATCTCTTCTTCCGAGGCCTCCACAATGTAGGGGCCAGTAAGCATGCGTGAGGCCACGCCATAGCGCGCAGCCTGCTCGCCATAAACCTCGCAGAAGGCCGACGAGCTGGTCACCACGGCGAACATTCTGCCCAGCGTCATGGCCAGGTGATACGCGTTTTCGCTGATGCCTATAATCGGAATATCAACCAGACTACGGCCCTCGGCGACGCCAACATCCAGCGTGCAGCCGACGACAAACGCGTCGTAGCCTTCGCGCTCAGCCTGACGCATTGCATTGAGCGTCTGCACATTCTGGAAATACTGGAAGCAGCGCCAGTTCTCGATGTCACGGATCATTTCGGCGATGCCGGTTACATAAAGGCCGGTGTCGGGGTGCAGGATGCGGCGGCATTGCGATTCGAGTGTCCTGCCGTAGTCGTCCCACACCGGCTCATATCGGTAGGCGCTGGCGCTTTGGTACCAGATCTTCATTGCGTGATTTCCCCGATTGAGCAGAAGCATCGCCCCATGGTGGCGCGAAGCGTTTTCTCGCCGCCTTCCGTGACACGGCCGTCCTCCACAAGCACTGGCCAATCATGGCTGGGGTAGAGAAAGAAGCGTGGCGCGGTCTGCATCAGCCTTTTCAATGCGATTTTCTCGCTGCGCCGTGACACCACATGATTCGATGTGACGATGACATCGTTTCGCAGCGTGGTGGGACTCATCAGCTGGTGCCTGACGCTGTAGACCAGATCGCCGCTAAAACACACTGTGCCGGCTTCGGTCTCGGCGATCACGATCATCGATCCCTCGGTGTGACCGCCCGCAGCGACGCACCGAAGACCGGGCAGAATCTGTTCGCCGCCGGTGCCTTCCAGATCGAGCAACCACAGCGCACCGGGCGAATGCAGGCGGTCGATCAGGTGCTTGATGTCCTCCGGCGGGTAGGAGGGCCCCGACAGCCCGCTTACCGCATATTCAAGCTCTCGCCGATTGATGACCACCGTGGTGGACATTGGAAAGAGATCGGTCTGTCCGGCGTGGTCGATGTGCAGATGCGTGTGCAGGACGTAATGCACATCCTGGGCCTGCACGCCATGCCGCGCGAGTTGCGCGGACAAACGCTGCTCGGGCGTCTCGATGCCAGTGGCTGCGTCGCCGATTCGCTTCAAAATCTCAGGGCTGCGAAACCCGGTATCGATGACCACGCGCGTGTCGCCCGAGGTGAGTAACCATCCCTGTACCGGAAAGGTCATCCGGTCAATTTTCTGCTCGTTCGGGATCAGCCGACGCGTATTCAGTTCAACCTCGCCGAGGTCAAGCGTGTGAACAGTCCACTTCATTGGCGACCTCAATGTTTGGCTGGCAGGCCCAACCCCAATACGCCGGGGTTGACGACGCCGCGTGGATCAGTGGCGCGTTTCAGATCCTCAAGCAGCCCCCATGCCGCCGTGCCCTCGAGTGCCTGCGCAAACGGATAGGACTTTGCCCACTGCACATGAAGCGAGCCCATTTCACGAAACACCCGCTGCAGGCGATAGCGCAGGTCGAGCGCGACCGCATTGCGTTCGGGATTGTCGATGGTGTCCTGGGTAGCCCGACGACGATCGTCAGTGGCGTAGTGATGCCGATAGGGCCCCAGGGGCCGCTTCCAGAAAATCACCGGCTCGATTCCCCAGAAGTGACCGTGCAGAAGAGAGTTGCAGGCCATTCGGATCTGATGCTGCTCCATTAGTGCGGCATTGTCGGCGGCGAACGCCTCAAATGCCTTGATCGCATCGACCGCTTTGGAAGCCTGGAACTTGGCATTGATGGGGAAGTTCACTTCGCCTTCGCGATTGGCCATGATTTCGCCAACGTTCAGGTAGGGACCGTAGCGCAGTCCGAATGGAATCGTGGTGGGGAGCTCTCGCGCTCCGAAGCCTTTCAGCAGCCTGGCGATTCGTTGCTGCACGCGATCAGCGGCCGCCTGGTCTGCCGCTTCGGCCACGTAATACATGGCATTGGGCAGACCCTTCAAAAAGCCCAGGCCCGATGGATGCCAGGCACGGGCCAGCGCACGGAAGGCCCGCCACTTCACCGGATTGTCAGCGAGAAAACGATCAATCATCTGGCGCTTGTCGGCCGCCGGGATGCCGGGCTTGAGCGCGTATTCGCCCACGAAGTAACCATCGAAGGCGAAAGCCTCGGTATGCAGCCCGCTGGTGGCCATGGCCGCCTGGGCGGCCACCAGCGATACCCGGTCGGGAAAGGTCACACAGCCAAACGACATCTTCGGCCAGGGTTCAAGCTGCAGGTGTACCTTGGTCTTGATGCCGAATGCGCCCGAATCACACAGGAAAAGTCCGGTCAGGTCGGGGCCGTTGTAGCGATAGAAAGGGGCAGTACCCGATGTTGCCCAGGAGCCGGTTCGCAGCACCCGGCCGTCGCCCAGCACAACCTCGAGTCCCAGCACGTGTTCGGCGAGCGTCATTCGACCCATGCCGGTGGCGTTCTGCGACAAGCCGCCCCCAACCGTTGCCCAATTTCCCGAGAGCGTTCCCAGATAGGGCACGCGCATGCCGGTGCCCTGGAGCGCGGCGCGCAGGTCGACCCAGCGAGCCCCTGTCTCCAGGCTGACATAACGGTCGATCGTATTGACCTCAAGCACACGATTGAAGCCGGTGTTATCAAGTACGACGGTATCCGGTCGTACCGGGACATGGCCCTTGGTGTAGGACATGCCGCCGCCGCGGGTGTTGACAGCAAAGCCCTCGATCGAAGCGAGTCGCATCAATGCGCTGATCGCCTCGACGCTCCTGGGGCGAACAACCGCGATGGCTGTTTCGCCGACCTCCTCGGAAAAGTCCAGCGAAAACAACTGTCGTTCGGCTGGGTCGGTACTGACCGCATCGGCGCCCAGCGTGTCGATCAGGCGTCGCGTGATCGACTCGGCGCGTAGCGCGCTGTCTTCCTCACGGTTGCGAACGTTCATCGGCGCTCTCCTTGTGAAGGGGTGATTGGGTTACACGACGCGTTGAAGTTGGCCGCTTTGAATCCAATCGCGCAACGTGGCGCGTTGAACGCGGTTGGTCGCTGTGATCGGAAGACTGTCCGCGACATAAATTGCGCGGGGTACTTTGAAGCCGGCCAGGCGCTTGCGCAGTTGCGCTGACACCGTGGGCCAGTCGGAAAACTTTGGCTGCACCAGCACTGCGGCCACCACTTCGTCCAGACGCGCATCGGGAACGCCCAGGGCGCAGACCTGAGGCGTCTGGCAGATATCGCGGAGCGCCTGCTCGACTTCTGCGGGTGCCAGGTTTTCGCCGCCGACACGAATCATTTCTTTGAGGCGTGCCACATAGACCAACTGACCGTCCTCGCCGATTCGCCCCAGATCGCCCGATCGGAACCAGCCGTCTTCGGTAAAGGCGAGCGACTGCGCAGCGCGATTGGCAAAGTAGCCGCTGGTGACGGT
>VGHA01000132.1 GCA_016868375.1 Betaproteobacteria bacterium
TCAATGTGGCCACGTACTGGCTCGCGCTTCGCAGGGCGGGCATTCGTGATGCGTTAAGCGGCTTCGGGCTGCTTGCGGAAAAGTACTGAACGCGCCAGGGTCGCCCACGTTCCGCGGGCCCGGTCCAGCTTGCAGGAAAGCCTCGCACGCAGGTGCTTCGCTTTCTGGGCACATAAAACAAAAAGGTCGGCTTGCGCCGACCTTAGAATGGTGCTGGAAGGACTCGCCCACGTTCCGCGGGCCCGGTCCGGCTTGCAAGCCGGACCTTTCGAGTCCTCACGCGAAGCACGCAGGTGCTTCGCTTTCTGGGCACATAAAACAAAAAGGTCGGCTTGCGCCGACCTTAGAATGGTGCCCAGAAGAGGACTCGAACCTCCACAGTGTTGCCACCGCTAGGACCTGAACCTAGTGCGTCTACCAATTCCGCCATCTGGGCTTCGACTGCCTGCTCGGCGATCGAGGCGCGAATTCTAATGGAGAACGCTCTTTTGTCAAAGCTGATGTCGGGTGTACGGCCGCCGCTGATCTGGAAGGTGATTGCATGACCGAGGCTGATCGAACGCCGCCTACCCGCGAGAAGATTCTCGATTGCCTCAGAGCGGCCGATATACCCCTGACGCCCGCCGATCTGGCGCAGCGCCTGGGTGTTTCGTCGGCGCAAACCGGGCCCCTGTTGCGTCGTCTCGCTGCGATGGAGCGCGACGGGCAGCTGCTGCCCAATCGTAAAGGCGTATTGCTGCTCGCCACGCGGCTCGATCTGATCGCCGGTCGCGTCCAAGGCCATCGAGACGGATTCGGCTTTCTGCTTCCCGATGCGGGGGGGCCGGATCTTTTCCTGTCGCCGCGCGAGATGCAGAAGGCCATGCACGGCGACCGCGTCCTGGTGCGCCGTGTGGGATATGACTCACGCGGGCGCCCTGAGGGTTCGATTGTCGAGGTCACCGAACGCGCGCACCGGAGGCTGGTGGGACGCTTTGTGAACGAACGTGGCGTGCACATCGTGATTCCCGAGGATCAACGAATCAAGCACGACATCATCGTGCCACCGGCGGATACGGCGTCCGCTCAACACGGACAGGTCGTCACAATTGAAATCGTCAGTCCGCCCGCCAATGGCGCACCGCCGATCGGCCGGGTCGTCGAGGTGCTCGGCGAGATTGGCGATCCGGGCATGGAGATCGAAATTGCGGTGCGAAAGTTTGATGTTCCGCATCAGTTTCGGCCCGCTGCGCTTGCGCATGCCGCGAAATTTCCCACGCGCGTCAGGCCGTCCGATATCCGCGATAGGGTTGATCTTCGAGACGTGCCGCTGGTGACTATCGACGGCCAGGACGCGCGTGATTTTGACGATGCGGTGTACTGCGAGCCGATTGAGTTCGACGGTGTTCGCATGCCTGTGATCGGCGGCGAGGGCGCAACCGACAACCAGGTCCCCGAGCCTGCCCCGGCTCCCGCGAAGCGTCGCCGGTCCGCCTCGACACCCAGCATCGAGCGCGGATTTCGATTGCTCGTTGCGATCGCCGACGTATCGCACTATGTGCAGCCCGGTGACCCGCTCGACGTCGACGCACTCGAGCGCAGCACATCGGTCTACTTTCCCCGGCGCGTCATTCCCATGTTGCCCGAGGCCCTGTCCAACGGGCTCTGTTCGCTTAACCCTGCAGTCGACCGTCTGGTTCTGGTGTGCGACCTCGTCATTGACCTGCAGGGCCAAATCCGGGCCTATCAGTTTTACGAAGCCGTCATGCATTCAGCCGCACGGCTTACCTATGACGAGGTCTGGACCTTGTTGTCGGGCGCGGGCGGCCCTCGCGCAGGCCTGCCAACCCAGCGCGCAGAATTGCTTCCCCACCTGCAGCAGTTGCACGAGCTGTACCGAGCGCTTGCCGGGGCCCGGTCCCGCCGAGGGGCCCTGGAGCTTGAAACGGTGGAAACCCGTATCGTGTGTGACCCGATGGGGCGTATCGAACGTATTGTTCCGTCGGTTCGTAACGATGCGCACCGACTGATAGAAGAGTGCATGCTGGCCGCGAATGTCTGTGCTGCCGATTTTCTGGCGCGGCGCGAACATGCGGGTCTTTACCGCGTGCACGAAGGGCCAACTCCGGAGAAGCTGGCCCGTCTGCGCGAGTTCCTGCGCAGCGTGGGTCTGTCACTGGGCGGTGGCGACCAGCCAACGCCTCAGGACTATGCGACGCTTGCTGCCGCAGTTCGGGTACGCCCCGACAATGCGCTGCTCCAGTCGATGCTGCTCAGGTCGATGCAGCAGGCAATTTACTCGCCAGACAACAGCGGTCACTTTGGCCTCGCGTATTCAGCTTACACGCACTTCACTTCGCCGATTCGCCGCTACCCTGACCTGCTGACCCATCGGGTCATCAAGGCGCTGCTGCGCGAGTCGCGCTATCAACCGCGGATTGAAGAGGGCGGCGACTCCAACCTGCCGTTGCAGCCGCAGGCCGAACCAGTCGCTTCGCAAAGCGCACGTCGCCGTGGCCGGCGCGACAAAGCGGCTGATCCCGCCGAGACGATCCAGGTCTGGCGCATGCTGGGTACGGTCTGCTCAACGAACGAACGTCGCGCAGACGAGGCTTCACGCGATGTTGAAGCGTGGCTGAAGTGCCAGTTCATGCGGGAGCGCGTTGGCGAGCAGTTCAAAGGGCGGATTACCGGCGTGGCGCCATTCGGGTTGTTCGTGACACTGGACGAGCTATTCGTTGAAGGACTTGTTCATGTGTCAGAGCTCGGCGGCGAGTACTTTCAATTCAACGAAGCCGCTCACGAGTTACGAGGCGAGCGCACCGGGCGACGGTTTCGCCTAACTGACGAGATTGGCGTACAGGTATCCCGCGTTGACCTGGAGGCACGCCGTATCGAATTCAGAATGGTGCCGCGCGGCCCGATTCGGCCTCGTACGATGGCGCCCGCTGGCCTAAATGTTGGCGACGCTGAAATGCCGCTTGGGCTTGATGAATCGGCAGAGCCCGCCGATACCACCCGACCCGCGGAGTCCCGCGCCCAAACCAGCAAGACGGCCCGAAAAAGCGCAAGCAAAGCCGCACCCGCCAAGACGGAGGCTGTTGAACGCGCGCGGGCTGAGCGATTAGCGGCTCGGCGAAAACGCGTCGGCCCGCCGCGTCGCAAAGGGCCCTCGGCCAAACGCGGCAAACGAAGGTAAGGAAACGATGAAAATTTTTGGATTTCATGCGGTACTCGCTCGGTTGCGACGCGACTCGGAGGGCGTCACCGAGCTCTATGTCGATGCGTCACGTAACGATCCGCGAATGCGCGAACTGGAGCGCTTGGCGCAGGCCGCCGGCGTGCGGATGCACGCTGTTGACGGTCAGCGAATCGAGCGGCTGTGCCCTGGCAAACGTCACCAGGGCGTGGTGGCGCTGTCGGAGGCCAGCGTGCCAAGTCTCAGCCTTGAGCAATTGATGGCTCGGCTTGATGCCCAACCCCGTTCCCCGGTGACGTTGCTGCTCCTCGATGGCGTCACGGATCCGCGTAACCTTGGCGCGTGCCTGCGTGTGGCCGATGGCGCTGGCGTGGCCGCCGTGATTGCGCCCAAGGATCATGCCTGTGCACTCACCGAAGTAGCCATCCAAACCTCGAGCGGCGCAGCCGAGAGCGTGCCGTATTTGATGGTGACCAACCTGGCTCGAACCATCGATACGCTGCAGGAGCACGGCTTTGAGATCATCGGCTCTGCCGATGAAAGCGAGGACGACCTGTATTGCGCGACGCTGGACGGGCGTATCGCCTGGGTGCTGGGCGCCGAAGGCAAGGGGCTGCGAAGACTCACGCGTGAACGTTGCGATCGGCTGATACGTATTCCGATGCACGGTCAGGTGGAAAGCCTCAACGTGTCGGTGGCCGCCGGAGTCGTTCTGTATGAAACGCTCAGGCAGCGGCAGCGTGCCTCGCAGCAGAGCCCTCAGCTTTAGGTGCAAACCAGGCGTCTGGCCAAACGTCTACTGCGCTCTGCTGCCTACGCCGCTGTTGTTCACGAAATTTCCACGGAGGCATCGGGTCGGGCTGGGACCATAGCCCAATGCCTGCGTCCCGCGCCCGCTGTTCTGCCTGAGCGTGTTCGCGGCGATCGCGCGCGCTCTGCTCGGATTCATAGCGCTTGTAGTGCCAGGCCATCCCGGTCTTCACCTGTTCAAGGCCAACATCGCGCTCGTCGGCAAGTACCCTCGCCACGGTCCGTCCGTAAGGGTCTCGCTTAATCGGGATGATGGTGAGAAGCTTGTTCTCGAGGAGCGCAAGCAATGCGCGTCGTGACACGTCGCCATGAGGTTGGACCTTCTCGGGTGCGTCGATCGCAGACAGTCGAATTGAAATGCGGCGACCGTCTTCTGCGCGCACTACAAAAGAGTCGCCGTCGGACAGGTGCTGCAGTCGCGCCTGGAATGGTGCTTCGCGCTCGGATGAGCGTGCGGGCGCCTCGAAACGTGGGGGCGCATCGACAAATGGCGGAGTTCCCAGCCACTGCGCCAACACCGGCGGGGCGAGGGTGCCGACGATTGTGGCCAGTGCGAGCGCGACCCCGCAATTGATCCGGCGCGCCATTCGCTTGAGGCGATGCAAATGCGTCATGGTCACGATTATAGGTTTGCGGCCTTAGCGCTCAGCGACTTGGCATAGCGCAAGCCAGGCACAGGCCAGCCGCCGCACACTGGGATCTACGCCGGAAGATCAACCGCTCCGGATGACAGACCCCGGCGAACAGGAGTTCTCATGACCAACGTTGGAACATTCATGTCGCGCGAGCCAGTCACCTGTGGCGAAGCGTTTCGGCTGCAACAGGTGGCCGCGTTGATGCGTGCCCGCCACGTCGGCTCGGTGGTGGTGGTGTCAGGGGATGGTCTAGGTCGTCAGCCTATAGGCGTGATTACCGACCGCGATATCGTGATTGAAGTGGTCGCGACCGGACTGGATGCTGCTGCAATCACTGCCGGTGACATCGTGGTACGGCCTGCAGTGACCGCACACGACACGGACAGTCTGCCCGAGGCAATCCAGAAGATGCGAAGCCGCGGCACCAGACGCCTGCCGGTGGTTGATCTGCATGGCGATCTTGTGGGCGTGCTAAGTAGCGACGACGTGTTGCAGGCGATCTCGCATGAGCTGTCGACGCTGGTGCGTGTGGCCGAGCATCAGCCCGCTCAGGAAGCCCGAGCCCGGCCCTGAGCCGACCCTGGCGCGTTCCGCCGAGGTGCCTTCGCCTGCCGCCTTTCCTTCAGGTAAACGCCTACTTTGGCGGCGCTGCCGGGCTGAAGGCATCCATGACGTTACGGATCAGGCGTGTTGCCCGCCAGATCAGCCACCCTGTGGTGACGGTTGAGCGCAGCAGGTTTCTTGATCGGCGGCGGGCGGCAAGTCCCAGGAACACAGCGGCTGCTGCAATAACTCCGATGGATCCCCAGCGATGGCCCCCGCGCGGCGTTGCGGCCGTGTCGAGCAGTCGCCGCAGCTGACCGCTCAATTCCCGACGCTGGCCAGCAATCTGCCGCCGAAGCTGTTCAATAGTGCTGGAATTGGATGCATTCATGAGGCGGGATCAGCGACGTGGCCTAGCGCCGGTCGCTTGAGTGCTGATCGGCGGCGGTTCCTGCGGCTCGCGAGCCCGACGAGAGCGGGGCGTCTCGCAGCTCGCTCAAATCGCGACGAAGCTCATCGAGACTCGCGGAGAACGCCGAGACGCGCGAGAGACGGGCAACCCATCGGAACAGGCCGATCGCAATGACTGCCGGAACCAGCGCTGCGATCGCTGCGGAGTGCGCGCGAAATGACTCGGGTACAGCCATCAGCATTGCAGCAAGGGCGGACAACAGCGCTATTGCGGCAAGCGTCAGAGCGGCAAGCCCTGCCAGCAGTGCGCGCAGCGATGCCGACACCAGCGCATCAATTTCCGCTGCCAGCAGGGCGAGCCGGGTGTGTACGACGTCACCAAGAAGCGCTACGATTGCACGCAGCCGGGCGCTGAGACCCGCGAAGGGCTGACCCGGCTGCATGCAGCGCTCAACGACGCATGATGAGCGCGCCGAGCAGCAGTCCAGCACCTGCTGTAACACCGATTGCGGTCCAGGGATGGACATGCACTGCTTCATTGGTGCGTCGTGCGGTGTCGCGCGCGCGCTCAAAGAATTGCTGTTGCCCATTCCAGACTTGTGCCTTGGCCTGCTTGATGCTCGCCTCGAGTCGGTCCCGTATTTCAGAGACACCTTCGGCGCCTTGGCGCTGCGCGGCATGCAGCAGATCCTCCGCATCGCGCACCAGTGTTCGCATGTCCTGGGCCAGGCGCTCGCGCGCATCGACCGCGGACGGTGTCTTGTCGGTTCTATCCATGAGGACCTCCGGAGTGAGTGGATCAGCGGAAGACGAGCACTGGGATCGTGGAGTGCGTGAGCACCTTGTGCGTCTCGCTGCCAAGAACCAGTGCGCTGAGCCCACGACGTCCGTGCGACGCCATGAAGATCAGGTCGCAGGCCCGCCCGCCTGCAACATCGATGATGGCCTTCCACGGTTGGCCGTGGCGGATCGATACCGTATCGATACTGACGCCAGCGGCGTTGGCGCGTGACTGCGCAGCGCCCAGGACACTCTTGGCGGTTTCCTCGGTAGCCTTCATGAAGTCATTGAAAGAGGCCTGCGCGGCCGACGGAAACTCGACAAACGCATCAACCGCGTACTCGGGCATTACATGAACGAAGGTGACGCGTGCGCCAGTTTCCTTGGCAAATTGAATCCCGCGCTCAACCGCGATATCGGACAATTTGGAGCCGTCAGTCGGCAACAGAAGATGTTTGAACATGATGAGCTTTCCCCTGTGTTGTGAAGTAATAACTGCAGCGTTTGATGTTAGCGACCGGGGTTTTCGCGCAGTTGATGCGACACAAACTTTGAGTAGATGGTGGGCCGATGTGAGCGGCCCCATGTCGGAAACCTGCGAAAATTGACGCGAAGCAATATGCCCGTGAGTTGATCCGCTGATCGACGCGGTTGCAAACCGTTACAGAGTGTTGTTTGACTGCCATCAAAGCCGACATCTCCCTCGATAAAGTTTGATTGACGCCTGTACGGCGATCCAACTCAACAGCATGGGAGAGAACAGTGAGCGATATCGGTTTTCAAACACAGTTTCCTGCATCGCAGCAAACTGGATTTCGTCCTGTTTCCGCATCGGCGGATATGCAGCCTTATCCAAACGGCCGGTGCGCGCTTCCTTTGCCACCAGCAGTTGATCTGCTGATGTCGCGGGTTGGCGGACAACGTCGTCGGCTGCGCCGAGGCGACTATCTTTATCGCTACGGCGCGCAGTTCCATGCCTTGTTCGGCGTACACGCGGGTTCGTTCAAAACCGTGCTGCTTACCGAAGACGGCCGTGAGCAGGTCACCGGCTTTCACATGGCCGGCGAGGTGCTTGGGGTAGACGGGCTCGGCGCTGAGAGCTACAGCGGCGATGCGATCGCGCTCGAAGACGGCGAGGTCATTGAAATTCCGCGCGAGACGCTCGATACGCTGGTGCGCCACGAGCCGCTGCTGCAGCGCGAACTTTTCCGAATGCTCGCGGGCGAAATCCAGCGTGAGCGCGCGTTGATGGTTTTGCTGGGATCCATGCGCGCCGAAGAGCGTATTGCGGTGTTTCTGCTGAACCTGTCGCAACGCATGGCCGCGCGAGGGTATTCGGCCACCCGGTTCATTCTGAGGATGACGCGCGAGGAGATTGGCAGCTTGCTGGGACTCAAACTTGAAACGGTCAGCCGGATCCTGTCACGCTTCCAGGCCGAAAAGATGATTCGCGCGCACAACCGAGAGATCGACCTTTATGAAATCGATCGTTTGCGCGCTGTGATCGGTCGCAGTGACTCGCGGCGCGATGAAGCCGCGGCTTGATCGCGCGCCTCGAGTGCGCGTCTGACGAACCGGGCGAGCTGCTCGATCCGGTAGGGCTTGCCAAGTAGCTCGACACCTCGAGACAGCGCGATGTCGAGCGACAGCGTTTGGGGCGCGTAGCCCGAGGTGAACAGCACGCCCAGGGCGGGCCGTCGCGCGAGCGCCTCGCGCGCAATGTCAGCGCCCGTAAGCGCGCCGCCCAGGATGACATCCGTGAACAGCAGGTCGATGTCAGTGTTGGCTGCGAGTTGCGCGAGCGCGCCCGCGCTATCGGCGGCTTCGATCACCTGGTAGCCAAGTCGTCTAAGAAAGCCGACTGCGACCTCGCGCACATCGTCGTCGTCTTCGACTACCAGTACCCGTTCGGAGCCGCCCTCTGCGGCATCGAGCGGGGCCTGCGCGGTTGAGTGCTCGGCAGCGCTCACGACGGGTAACATCATGCGAATGACGGTTCCAACACCCAAGCGGCTGTCCACCTCGATATGGCCGCCCGATTGTTTGATGAACCCATAGACCAGACTCAGCCCCAGTCCGCTGCCTTTGCTCAGTTCCTTGGTCGTGAAGAAAGGCTCAAAAGCGCGCGCCAACACTTCGGGCGGCATGCCGCTGCCAGTGTCCATGACCGTCAACAGCATGTAACGCCCCGGCGCGAGCTCCTTGGGCCCAGGGCCAGCAGCCGCTGGATGGGTGAGCACATTGGCTGACAAGGTGAGTTGCCCACCTGCGGGCATCGCGTCACGCGCATTAACCGCCAGGTTGAGCAGTGCGGTGTCCAGCATGACCGGATCCGCCTTGACAGCGGGCATATCCGGCTCGCAAGACGTCTTGATGTCGATGTTGGGACCCAGCGTTCGCCGCAGGATTTCGGCAAGCGAATCCAGCCATGCGGCGATATCGATTGCGCGCGGCTGCAAGGTCTGACGTCTCGCAAAAGCGAGAAGCTTGCGGGTGAGATCAGCGCCGCGACCTGACGCGCGCAGCGCCGATCGAATCATTGCGACGGCGGCCGCGTCTTCCGAGAGCCTCTCTTCGAGAATCTGCAGGTTGCCCGACACCACCGTCAAGAGGTTGTTGAAGTCATGGGCAACGCCGCCGGTGAGCTGGCCCAGAGCCTCGAGTCGCTGCGACTGAAACAATTGCTCTTCCGCGCTTTGCCGCTGGCGCAGTGCGCTGAGTGTGTTCGCGAGCGCTCGCAGAAAGCTGCGGTCTTCGCTGGTAAAGGTGTCGCCCACCTGGCCGAATACGCCAATCGCCCCCGGACGGTCTGCCGAATCGGGGATGGTGCATACCAATGCGCTACGCAGCTTTGCCAGGCGCATCCCAGCGGCCAGATTGGGAGGGCTCTGCGACAGATCTTCAATCAGCAGCACAGGTTCAGCCTGTTCGGCGGACAGCGAATCCATGAGCTTGCCGATCGAAGGCAGCAGGGGCGAAAGCCGGTCGGCGTCTTCTTCGCAACCGGGCGAGAACACGAGTTGTCCGGAAGCGGGGTCGGTTCGGGCGATCAGTACCGCGTCACAGCGAAGATGCGCTCGGATCAGATCGCAGGCCTGATGCACGGTACTTGCAACGCTTTGTTGTCCCAGCGCCAGACGCCCGAACTCTGCGACTGCTTCAGCCCGGTTGGCCCGTTCAACTGCCTGCTGGGCTCGCCTCAGTTCGCTGACATTTCGGATATTGGCGCATACCAGGGGCAGTCCGTCGATATCGAGTGGGCTCAGGCTGATTTCCACAGGAATCTCGGAACCATCGGCGTGCAGCGCTCGAAGCGTCGTGTTGAGGCCCATCGGCCGCGGCACCGCGTGACCCGAATAGGCGCGACGATGCTGACGGTGGGCCGATCGCAATCGACCTGGAACCAGCTGGTCCACCACCATGCGGCTTAGCTGGTCCTGTGAATACCCGAACATGTGCGCGCACTGTGCGTTCGCCAGAACGATGCGACCCGAAGCGTCAGCAACCAGCATCGCGTCAGCCGCGGTGGCGAACAGCTGTTCAAACAGTCGCGGCAGGCTGTCAGGAGGGACCGTGGCCGGTCGCTTGCTGCGCGGGCTATCGGTGGGACTCATCCCTGTCGGACCCGGGGTGCAAACATGTACCCTGCACCGCGCACGGACTTGATGAAGTCAGGCTTGGCAGGATCAGATTCGATCTTCCTGCGCAGTCGTCCCACCTGAACATCGATCGCTCGGTCAAACGGGCCCGCGTCGCGGTGGTGAAGCGCGTTCATGAGTTCGTCGCGGCTCAGGATCCTATTGGGGTTTCTGACGAACACGTTCAGCAGATCGTATTCGCCGGTGGTGAGTTCAACCGTCTGTCCGTCTGGCGCCGTGAGGGTGCGCGACGATGGGTCGAGGCTCCAGCCCTCAAAGTGCAGCTTGCCGGGCGCGTCGGTCTGACGTGGGCCGCGTCGCCTTAGCACTGATCGGATTCGCGCGAGCAGCTCGCGCAGATCGATAGGCTTGGCGATGTAGTCGTCTGCGCCCAGTTCAAGTCCAACGATCCGATCAACCGGCTGACCAAAGCCCGTGATGATGATGATCCCGACGTCGCTCGCGGCACGGATTTCACGCGCCAGAACCAGACCGTCCGCATCGGGCAGGCGCTGGTCGAGGAGAATCAAATCGACCGCCAGGGTGTCGAGTGCGCTGCGCAGACTGGCCGCGTCGGCAGCTTCCGACACGGTGTAGCCCACGCCAGTTAAATACGTGCGAAAAAGCTCGCGAATGTCCTCGTCGTCGTCAACGATCAGAAGATGTTCGGACATGGGCAGGTGCCCGCGCTTGCGGCGATCAGTCGGTGAAAGGGATAAGCCAGGACCCGGAATATCCGGACCAGCCTGAGTTTAGCAGCGCGTGGACGCGTGCCGAAGAGACGGGTTCTGATTCTGGATTTCGGCGAACAGTGCGTGCTCGCTGATCGGCTTGTGGATAAGGCTCAGGCCGTGATCGGACGCTCTGCGTTGCAACGCTGCCGAGGTGTCTGCTGACATGAGAACGCACCGAAGGCCAGGCCGAACCAGGCGAGCGGCCAGCGCCAGCGCAAGTCCGTCGTCCTCGGTGCTCAAGCTGCAATCGGCCAGCAGCAGCTGCCAGCCCTCGGCACCACTGAGTTGAGCGAACGCATCGGTGGCGTTCGAAGCGATGTCCGTGCGCCAGCCGCGCGCCTCCAGAACCGACTTCAGCGCGCCAGCCACCTCTTCGTCGTCATCGACCAGGAGCGCTCTGGGTGCGGCCGCCAGACTTGGAGGTCGATGTGCCGCGGGCTCATGCGCCGCGTGATCAGAGGTTGATGCCTGCGGACTGGGCTCGAGGCAGGTGGCAGGCGCAGCGGTGTCGGATGCCACGCGATCCGCGGGAAACACCAGTTCAAATCGACTGCCACGCGATCCGTCTGACAAAGCCGTGATTTCTGCGTTCAGCAACGCTGCGATTCGGCTCACCATGGCAAGCCCGAGACCCAGACCGGGCGGCGACCGGCGGCCCGGCGAGGCGATGCGGACATGTTCTTCGAAGATACGGTCGAGCTGGTCAGGTGCAATGCCGATGCCGGTGTCTGTGACACTCAAGACGCAGCGTGGTC
>VGHA01000133.1 GCA_016868375.1 Betaproteobacteria bacterium
ATCAACGATGAGTCATTTGCGCAGGCACTCGTCGATGCCTGGACCGAATTATCGCGGCCACCGGTAGCAAGACGCGCCTAGATAACGACCAAAGGAGAGCGAGCAGATGGCGAGAATACCCCGCGGCAAGATCCTGAAGCACCTTCGCGCCAAAGTCCGGCGCGGTGAGCCCATCATCGGGGGCGGTGCCGGAACAGGATTGTCGGCCAAGTGCGAAGAAGCGGGCGGTATCGATCTGATTGTGATCTACAACTCTGGGCGCTACCGAATGGCTGGCCGCGGGTCGCTCGCTGGTCTACTCGCGTACGGCAATGCTAACGATATCGTCTGCGACATGGCGCGCGAGGTGCTGCCCGTGGTGAAGCGTACCCCGGTGCTCGCAGGTGTAAACGGCACCGATCCTTTCATGATTCCCGAGACCTTTCTGCGGCGGCTGATCGATCTGGGATTTTCAGGCGTTCAAAATTTCCCGACAGTGGGGCTGATTGATGGCACCTTCCGAGCCAATCTCGAAGAGACCGGAATGGGTTATGGGCTCGAGGTCGACATGATTGCGCGTGCCGCTAAGCTTGATCTGCTGACCACGCCCTATGTGTTCGATGCTGAGCAGGCGCAGACGATGACCCGCGCAGGTGCCGACATAATCGTCTTCCACATGGGGCTGACCACAGGTGGTGCAATCGGTGCCCGCACTGCGTTCAAGCTCGCAGATTGTGTCGAACCTATCGAACGCTGGAGCGCTGCGGCAAGAAAGATTCGCAAGGATGTACTCGTCCTCTGCCACGGCGGCCCGATTGCCACACCACAGGATGCGACCTTCATTCTGGATCACTGTCCCGGATGCGATGGATTCTACGGCGCGAGTTCAATGGAGCGTCTGCCGACCGAGCTCGCTTTGACCCGTACCACGCAGGAATTCACGCATATTCGACGCAGTACATTGCCTTCTAAAACGTCCCAGACTGCAGCGGGTTCTGCACCGCGCCGCGGTAAACGTGATGCCCGTGCCTGAGGAGATTGACCATGAGCGGTGCTGAATTCGGTAGCTTTATCCTCGGACTGATCGTGGTGGCGATTATTGTCGCCATTGCGGTCTGGCTATTGCACTGGCTATATCTTCGGAGCTCCAAAGAGCGGGCCTTTGTTCGGACGGGCTTGGGCGGACAAAAGGTCGTGCTCGATGGGGGCGCATTTGTGCTGCCGATCGTACACGACGTTATCCCGGTCAATATGAACACCCTGCGCCTCGAAGTCAGCCGGGGCCGCGACAAGGCACTGATCACCAAAGATCGGATGCGCGTAGATGTAATCGCCGAATTTTATGTTCGTGTGGCCGCCGCGACTGATGCAGTGGCCGCTGCCGCCCAGACCCTGGGTCTTCGCACCATGGAACCCGAGCAACTTAAGGAACTGGTCGAAGGTAAATTTGTCGATGCTCTGCGTACCGCCGCGGCCGACATGACGATGGAAGAACTACACGAAAAACGCGGCACCTATGTCCGCAGGGTTCGTGAGGCAGTCGCCGAGGATCTGACCAAAAACGGGCTTGAGCTCGAATCGGCTTCGCTCACGCAACTCGACCAGACAGGGATGGAATTTTTCAATCCTAGCAACGCGTTCGACGCTGAGGGCCTGACGCGCCTCACCGAGCAGATCGAACGCCGAAAAAAGCAGCGCAACGATATCGAGCAGGACACGCTAATTGCAATTCGTAATAAGAATCTGGAGGCTGAAAAGCTCTCACTCGATATCGATCTCGAAAGTGAAAGTGCGCGACTTGCCCAACAGCGCGAGGTCGAGATGGCACGCGCCCGCCAGCGTGCCGAAGTCAGCACTGAAAAGGCACAGCGCGAACAGGACGCAGAATCAGCGCAAATTGCAGCGCGTCAGGCAATCGAGGCTGCGCGGATTCGAAGCGAGGAGAGAATTGAAAACGAACGTATCCGCAAAGAGCGTGAAATCCAGGCGGCTGAGATCGAGCGCCGTAAGGCACTTGAACTGGCAGAGCAGCAGCGCGCGATCGCGATTGCGCGCGAGAGCAAAGCCCAAAGTGAGGCACAGGCAGAAGCCGAAGAGGCACGCGCTACTGCCGTTGCAGCTGAGGAGCGAGTCTTTACCACCCGTGAAGTTGAGATGGCCGAGCGCAAGCGCGCAATAGAAATCATCGCCGCCCGGCAGGATGCTGAGCGTGAGGCCTTAAGGCTCACGCTGGCCGCGACGGCGGAGAAAGAGGCCAGCGCCGATCGCGGCGTGGCGATTCGCGCACAGGCTGAGGCAGATGCAGATGCCGAGAAGATTCGAGCGATCGCCCTTCGAGTACGGGCCGAGGCTGAAGCCGAGGCCACCCGCATGATGAACGAGGCCCAGAATGTACTCTCCCCTGAGGCGCGGGCGTCAGCTCTTCGGATTCGGCTGGTCGATAAAGCAGAGGCCATCATCCGGGAGTCGGTCAAGCCGATGGAAAAAATCGAAGGCATCAAAATTTTGCATGTTGAGGGTTTGGCCGGCAACGGTGGATCCTCGCACGGTGACGGGAGTGGCGTTGGATTCGCTGATGGTGTGGTGAATTCAGCGCTACGGTTCCGCGCGCAGGCGCCGATCGTCGATCAGTTGCTTCGCGAAATCGGGCTCGATGCGGGCGATATTCAGAAACTTACTGCTGGCGCAGCGGGAGCGGCTGGGGTATCGGCGGCGGCGCCGAACACTCCGCAACTTGACCGATAAATCCATGATCGTGGAGCCAGTACGGTGATTCGTGTTTATGTATCAAGCGTGATCGCGGCCAGCGCCGACAGCGTGTGGGCGCGAATAAGGGATTTCAATGGTCTGCCGCAATGGCACCCCTTGATAGCCGACAGCCGGATCGAAAACCAGCAACCTGCTGACCGGGTGGGTTGTGTTCGTGCGTTTCATACCCGCGACGGCGGACGTATACGCGAAAAGCTGCTCGCGCTATCAGACTATGACTTCACCTGCACCTATGAAATTCTGGAAAGCCCAATGGGGGTGGCCAACTATGTTGCGACGCTCAAGCTCACACCAGTCACCGACGGCGATGCCTGCTTTGCAGAGTGGAGCGCAGAGTTTGATTGCGAGGAAGGGCGCGAACGCGAGCTGTCCGACCTGATCGGGCAAGGCGTGTTCCAAAGCGGATTTGAAGCGCTCAAGCGCTACTTCGCACGCCGTTGACCCACCCAAGCTTGAACGTGCTGCAAAAAGTCATCCGTTCTGCAGTCATCGATGCCCCGATCGACAGGGTCTGGGCCGTACTGCGCGACTTCAACAGTCATGATGACTGGCACAGTGTCGTTCAAAAGAGCAGGATTGAAGCTGGTCGAGACTCGGCCGAGGTTGGCTGCGTCCGCGCCTTCACCCTTCAGGATGGCAGCTTCATCCGCGAACAACTGCTCGCATTAGATGACAACAACTACCGCTTCACCTACTGCATAGTCGAGGCTACGGTACCCCTGGAACGGTACGTCTCAACCGTCACGCTCAAGCCCGTCACTGACGGTAACCGGACGTTTTGGCATTGGGAGTCGAACTTCGGCACGCCGCCAGGGCGAGAACGCGAGCTTGCTAACCTCGTCGCGACTGGCGTCTATGAGGCTGGCTTTGCCAGCCTGCGCCGACACCTCGAACAGGGTGCCGATCGCCGGATCAAGGGTCACTCTCCGATGCCTATGGCCTTGCCACTGCCCTCGCAACGCATAGAGATTGAAGCCTATGGTGGTCACGATGTAATGCGAGTCCGAAGCGCCGAGGTACCCGCCCCTGGGCCTGGTCAGGTTCGTATCCGACAGAGATTTATCGGCGTCAACTATTTTGATATTTACCTGCGTCGCGGCTCGATCCCGGATCTGTTGCCACTGCCCGGCACTCCAGGCATGGAGGCGGCTGGGTCAGTTATCGATATCGGCGAGGGCGTTTCGGGGCTTATGCCTTCAGACCGCGTCGCCTATATGGGCCCCTTGCCCGGAGCCTACGCCAGCACACGTTGCGTGTCCCAGGATTGGGTTATACGGCTACCCGCCCATATTGAGGACCAGGTGGCTGCGGCGCTGTTACTGAAAGGGATCACTGCCGATTATCTGCTGCATGATCTGGCCCATATTCGCCCCGGCCAGCGTTGGTTGGTACATGCTGCTGCCGGCGGTGTCGGACTGATCCTCGGCAGTTGGGCGAGCCGTCTCGGCGCTCGCGTTATCGGAACCGTGTCTAGCCCCGAAAAGGCTCGACTCGCACGTGACCACGGTTGCGACCATGTCATCGTGACGGGCGAATACCGGTTCGCTGATGAGGCAAAGTCGGTATGGAGCGGTGGCGCAGACGTCATCGTTGACGGCCTGGGCGATGCAGCTTTCGAGGAGAACTTTGCCGCGCTGGCACCGTGTGGCCACTGGATCAGTTTAGGACAGGCCAGCGGCGCACCGAGAGCAGTTTCGTCAGAGCTTCTGGTTAGCAAGTCGGCGAGTTTTTCCAGGCCTGTTGCCTTTGCTTATGTCGCGACCCGCCAAAAGCTTGCCGAGCGGGCTGATCGGCTTTGGGCAGCGGTTGCCGACGGGTCGGTAAAGCTGCCGCCCATCGAGCCTCATTCGCTGGCCGCGGCTTCGCGGGCGCACGAGCGGTTGGAGTCGCGCCAGACCACTGGCGCCTTAGTATTGACGGTATGAGGACTCAACCATGATAGAGGGCATGAATCACTTCACCATCACTGCCGAAGATCGCGAACGCACTCTCGACTATTACTGTAGCCTCCTAGGTCTTCGCGAGGGCTTCCGCCCCGATCTCGGCTTTCCTGGGGCCTGGCTCTATGCCGAGGGGTCCGAACAGGCCATCCTCCACATTTATTGGGATCGGCCGATGCCGGAGCCTCGCACCGGGGTAATCGATCATCTGGCTTTCAGCGCACGCGGACTTCATGCGGTCAAAGCTCGGTTTGACGCCCGCAGCATGAGCTATGACTTAAGGCGACAGGCTGGTAGCGGAACCTGGCAACTCTTTAGCTTCGATCCTAACGGCGCACGAGTCGAACTTGACTTTGACGCTAGCGAGGCAGTTGAGGGTTGATCCGTGTGCGAGCGCACACCGGCCTGCCGTTCGAAATCTACTCTTTAGGACCGCATTCATGTCACCCGCCAACTCGCACAGCCTTCTGCACCACATGACATCGTGCATCGCGTCCGCGCTAGTCGGTCGTATTGCGGCCATCGCTCTATCATTGGCCTTGGCGCTGTCGCTTTCTGACGGCGTTATGGCGCAGAGTTTCCCCGAGCGCCCCATCAAGATCGTCGTACCGTGGCCCGCGGGCGGTATCACCGATTCAGCAGGCCGCATCATGGCGCAACGTCTCACCGAGCGGTTCGGTACCGCGGTCGTCGTCGAGAACCGAGCCGGTGCGGCAGGAACAATCGGCGCGGAAGCGGTTGCCCGCGCTCAGCCTGACGGCTACACCCTGCTGCTCGCCAGCGCCGAAACCCACGCGATCGCGCCCAGTCTTCGCGCTCGTCTTCCCTATGATCCGAGCAAAGACTTCGCTGCGATTGCACCGTTCGCCATCAATCCGTTTGCCCTGGTTTCGCGCCCCGACTTTCCGGCAAACGACCTGCGTGAACTGATCGCCACCATCAAGGCGCAGTCGGGAAAATTCACTTACTCCTCTGCCGGTCTGGGCAGCACCTCGCAGATTGCGATGGAAACGCTTAAAGGCCTGGCCGGGATCGATGTTCTTCATGTCCCGTTTCAGGGCCAGGCGCCCGCGATGACATCGCTGATGGGAGGTCAGACTGACCTTCAGATGCTGCCCGCAGGCAGCGCTCAGACCATGAGCGCATCGGGCAAGATCAAAGTCTTCGCTGTGACAACCCATGCGCGGTTCTTCAATCTGCCAGAAGTGCCGGCAATGAAGGAACTGGGCTACGAGGCAATGAATTTCGCAAACTTCTTCGGACTGGTGGCGCCGGCTGCTGTACCTGCGGGAGTGCTACAACGACTGACGCAGGAAGTAGCCGCTGTAGCGCAGGCTCCCGACACCCGTGCGGCGCTACGAAAACTCGGTGTGGACAGCTACCCCGCCATGACCGCCAGCGACTTCCAGCGGTTTCTTGAAGAGGAGCGGCAACGCTGGGGTACCGTCATACGCGGCCTGGGCCTCAAACCCGAATAAACTCAGGCGATCGGGCGGACCTTCCGATAGGCCGACGGCGGTCTGTAAAGCGGGTCGCTAAGCAGGCGACCACAGCCTAATATAGGCGTGGCAATGCCGGCGGTCCCCAGCGCATTCCACAGCATGGCCGCCGCACTCGATAGCACGGGTTTGCCAAGATCGGCTTCGCCTGCACCGAGTACCGAAAGTGTTGGCAGACCGACGCCGCTCACAAACACCGCATCAGCGTTGTCTCGGTTAACGTCCCGAATCAGGCCATAGACCCGACGCGGTGGTTCATTGAATATGCACTGAACGTCAGGCAGGCATTGCGCGTTGACCACCTCAAAGCCGTACTGCTCCAGAACTTCTCTGCTTCGCAGTGTGAGCGCCATATCGTAGGGCGTACCGATTGCAATCCGGCGAACATTCAGCTGCTTCAGCGCCGCTGCCGCACTGCCAAGCGCGCTAATGAACGGAATGCCGGTGCGATCTTCCATCCGCTGACAGAGCGCTCGATCGCCATCCATCCCCAGGGTGTAGCTGGTGGCGGTGTGGGCCAGCACGATTACGTTGGGCTCAACGCTTGCCAGCATGTCAACGGTCTGGTCCAGGTTCGCCAGCTGACTGGCTGCGCGCTGCTGAAGGTTTTGCAGCGTTCCGACTGCGCCCCTTGCGGTCATCCGGTTGAAGTGAACTGAAACGCCATCGGGAGCCGCGCTAAACATCTCACGCTCAACCGTCGGTGTGCCGGGGGGAATCAGAAATCCAAGCCGTGCTCGCCAGTCGGTCATGCAGATCTCCAGATCAGAATCACGAGGGTCGGATCGCTAGGGGTTGCCCATTTTCGTGGCGCTGCAGATAGAGATTCAACCTGCCAAGTTTGCTGCGGCCCGAATCGTGGCCTGAGCGATCTCTTCACTGGGTTCAAGGCCGCTGCCAGGCGCTAATTCGCCAGGTACGATCAGGATATGGTCGATGACTCCTGGATACTGGAATGCACCGCGGTGCGCGAAGCGCTCGCTCACGGACAACCGACGAGACAGACCGACGCTCATTCCGGCGGTGGGGATACGAAGCATGGTCGGCGACAGGTCAATGTCATCCACGCAGGGCTGGTCGTTCAACCATGCGCTCGCCTGCCCTTTGCGGCCACCCGTTGCCAGGTAATCAAAGCGGTAGTGCTGGCGACCTTCGGACAGGGAAACGGGGGGCAGCGAGATGGGCTGATGCCACCATTGATAAACGCAGTGAAGCGAACCTGCCTCGACAAACAGCGCCAATCCACAGAAGCGATCGCCGAGCGCGAAGATCACACCCTCCTGCCCTTTCGACCAGCTAAAAAAAGCCTCGAGCTTATAGCTGCGGTCGCAAACAAGCGGCGACACGACGAGCGAAGGAACCGACGGGCCCGACGGATAGAACCGTCGGGGCATCAGCATGCGTGACACTTCGTAAGGCGGCACATGATGGTTACGTCGCTCATCACGTGTATCGATCGGGTAGACATGGTTCTCACCCGCCTCAGCCTCGAATTGATCAATCATCTGGCGTAAACGCGCCGGCTCCCTGGAGGCAAGATCAGTGATTTCAGCGGGATCCTCGGCAATATTGAAAAGCATCCAGTTATCGAGATCAATCGCTTTGTCAGGCGTCTGCAGTGACACGATCTTCCACGAACCCGATATATAGGCACGACTACCTTGCAACTCATAGTGCTGGTGATCCCGGATCGGGGCAGCCGTGGCGTCGTTCGCGATGCTCGCGAAACTCCTGCCATCAAAGGGTTGGGTTCGGTGACCGTTGAACTCGTCGGGCAGTCGTCCGCCCGTGTACTCAGCGACGGTGGGCAGTAGATCAGTCACGTGCACCCACTGGTTTCGGATTGATCCCGGATCAGTGATTTGTTGAGGCCAGTGCATGACGAGCGGTACACGAATCCCGCCTGCCATCGGGGTCCGTTTGAAATAGCGGTAGGGCGTATTGCTGAGCTGGGTCCATCCGGTCGGGTAGCAGATGTACGTATCGGCGTCCCCGACTCTGTCTTCCCTGAGCAGCTTTGAATTGAGCGCCATGTTTTCGGTCGCACCCATCCTGCGCCCGATCAGATTCATGACACCTGAAGGCCCTGCAACAGCGTTGGCACCGTTATCAGACGTAAGCAATACGAGCGTGTTGTCGAAAAGCCCGACGCGTCGCAAACAATTCATCAGCCGGCCCACATTCTGATCCGCGTTATCGAGCAGCGCGGCATAGACCTCCATGTACCGGGCAAAGAGCTCGCGCTCATCGCTATTGAGCGAGGCCCAGTCCGGCACGCCTGGGTTACGTGGCGCAAAGCCAGCGTTCGGTTCGATGAGACCGGCTGCACGCTGACGCTCATAGCGGCGGCGGCGCAAAACATCCCAGCCCTCATTGAAGCGGCCGCGATAGCGTTGAAGATCCTCGGCCTTTGCGTGCAGTGGACCGTGCGGGGTCTGAAACGCCAGATACAGAAAGAAGGGCCTATCGGGCGAGCTGGTGGCGTGCTGCGTAATCCATTCCACAGCGCGCTGGGTGTAGTCGTCTGGAGCGAAATAGCCATCGGGGTAGCACGCCACATTCGCCAGGTGATTGCCCTCCATCATGTTGTCTGGCTGGAAATAACTGGTTTCCGCTCCCATGAATCCATAGAACTGATCGAATCCGCGCTGAATCGGCCAAGATCGGGTATCGCCCCCTGGCACGTTGTTGCGGTCGTAGGTGTTGTGCCACTTGCCCGCAGCCAGGGTGGAATACCCCGCAGCGCGCAGCAGCTCTGCCATGGTCGGGGCGGCCAGCGAGATCTCGCCACCGTAGCCGGGATACCCCGGATTACTCTGTGACAGCCAACCACACCCGACAGTGTGCGGATTACGCCCTGTGAGCAGGGCTGCACGCGCAGGCGTACACATCGGGACAGTGGTGTAGCCGGTAAAGCGCAGCCCGCCAGTTGCCAGCGAATCAATGTTCGGTGTGTCGATATCACCACCGAAGCAGCCCAGATCGGAGAATCCCATATCGTCCATCAGGATGACGATCACATTCGGGCTACCGCTGCGCGCCCGAACCGGCGCAGGCCAATGCGGCTTGGACTGCGCAAGTGTCCTACCGAGGACTGCACCTGAGCTGGTTTCTAGCTGATCAGTCGAGAGAGAGGTCATTGCGTACTGTTACGAAAGAAGCTGGGGCTGGCTCATTCGGGCTTGATTTGAGCCCGCTTCACGACGTCGGTCCACTTGATCAGGTCAGCCTGAAGATAGTCGGAAAACTGTGCGAGCGTAGCCACCGACGCAGTGCTCATCCCGCTGGCGCGTAATGCGGCTCGCACGCCCTCGTTCAGCAGTGCGCGGTCGACTTCGCTGCGCAGGCGGCTCAGGATGGCGGGTGGTGTCGCGCGTGGCGCGAGAATGCCCAGCCACTGGTCGGCGTCGAAGTCTTTGACGCCGGACTCGGCCATAGTGGGAAGGTCTGGAAGCGCCGGGAAGCGCTCGGCCCCCGTCACCGCGAGCGCACGCACAGCGCCAGCGCGAATCTGGGGCAGCGCAACCGCTGTATTGGCGAACAGGATATCAACATGCCCAGCCACCAGGTCGACGATAGCCTGCGGCGCGCCTTTGTAGGGAACGTGCGCAATGTCCAGACCCATCGTGAACTTATAGAGTTCTGTCGCCAGGTGAGCGGGTGAGCCTATCCCCGCCGAGGCGTAGGACAGCTTCCCTGGACGCGCTCGGGCAAGCGCGGTGAGATCCTGTACCGATTGAGCGGTAAGTCGGACGTTGACCACTACGACAGCGGGTGCGTAAGCGACCCCGGCCACTCCAACAAAATCATTGGTGACGTCGAACGGAAGCTTCTGTCCCAGGGCAGCATTCATGTTGAGCGCCGAGGTGGTGAAAGCAAGCGTGTATCCGTCGGGGGCGGCCTTGGCCACCAGATCTGCCCCGATCACTCCCCCAGCGCCCGCCTTGTTGTCGATGACCAGAGGCTGCCCCATGCTCGCCTGCAGTTCCTTCGCAACCGTACGGGCTGCGATATCTACCAGTCCGCCAGCTGGCCAGGGCACGACCATGCGAATCGGCTTGGCGGGAAAATCTTGCGCAGTCGCTGAAAACGCGACCAAACCTGCAGTCAATGCGATGACAGAGAAACGAACTGCGGCGATGCTCATGGCGGCGCGTCCTGTAAATGACAGTAGCGCCGTTTCTACACCCAATAGATCGCTAAGTCGACCACACGTGTCGCCGAGGCTGCCGCCGCGACAATGCGATCCGGATCGCGTCGAAGGGTTAAGGGCGGTTGCTCCAGCCGTTGCGCTCCGCCTCGGCTATCAGCCGCGCAGCGTCGGGCGCAAGGAGGTGCCGCTTCGCGATCAGATCGCCTGCAGCCTTTTGGATGGCAGCAACGTAGCTCTCACGACTCGGATAGCGCTCTTCGATGGATGGGCGAGGATCGCCTGCCGCGATACGTTCTGCTCGCGTTGCCGCAAAGGGAATGAAGCTACCTTGCAGTGTGCAGAATCCGCTCTTGAACAGCGACTCGTGAAAATTATTCCAGCCGGTGTAAGTGCCGATGGGTACTCGCACAAAGAGGCTGCTGATTCCGCCTAGATCGTTGCCATCGGAATCGACCTGTGCAACCAGCACGCCGTAGCGCGCTGCGGAAAGCCTTGGCGGATCGATCGATACGATTCCGCGGGTATTGGCGGTGTCAAAGCCGGGGCCGTAGTCTTGGACGAATAGTGGGTTGTGCGTTGCGAGCATGCGGACAGCGGGGCGCTGAACACCGCCGTACTGATTGGCAGGAATTAACGGAAACCGGACCTGCTCAGGCGATACCAGGGTTCCCGCCGCAATCGTTGGTCGCTCGCTTGGGGGCGGCTCCTGTCCAGTGCGGATCCAGTCGACGAGCGCGATAAACAGCGCGCGCATGGTCCAGCTGTGCGGGTTCGGGTTGGGCTGCTGCTCGCATCCGGCAAATGGAGCCTTTTGTGGCAGAGGCCTGGCCGGGACAGAGTGCTGCGTGGAGCCCATGATGTAGCTGCGAACGTTCGCGGATTCCGCGAGATCGCGAAGACCAAGGGGGTCAGTAAAGCCGAGCGATTGGCGCAACTCCCAAAATTCCAGCGCGGTGGCAATATGAAAAATCCTTGGGCAACTGCCATCTGCGGCGCATCGGTCAAGCAGACCCAG
>VGHA01000134.1 GCA_016868375.1 Betaproteobacteria bacterium
ATCGCAGCCGCCTGTTGGATTGCGGGGTGATCAAGCATCGTGGACCTCTTCCGTGGCAATGACGTCGCGTTGTGTGAGTGCGAGCAGGGCGCCAGCCATCAGTGTGAAAACCGATAAGGCGAGCCCTGGCGTTAATGAACCTAATCGATCCGCCAACCATCCAGTGAGCACAGGCCCGGCAACCTGGCCGGCTGCAAAGAGTACCGTGAAGCCTGCCATCGCGTGGCCCCAGTCTCGCATCGGGATACCCTTCTTGACCAGGCTCTGTATGGCCGACGGAATTGAAAACATCGCTGCGCCAAAGAGAGCGGCCGATAGCATCATTACCGGTGCTGACGCATGAAGTAGCGGCAGTGCAGCACCACAGGCGAGCGTGGACATGGCTGCGGCGAGCGGTCTGCCACCGGTCCAGCGCTCAACGGGGTGTCGCCAGATTGCCGGTGCAAGCATCGTTGCCAGGCCCAATAGCATCCATGCGGCCACCACGGTCGTGGTGTCGGCGCCGTGTTCGCGCATCCAGGCAATGACGAAGGTCATGTAACCGATATACCCAAGACCGAAACAAAGATAGGTGACCAACGCGCGACGCAGGGGCCTGATGGATGCAGGACGTGAGTGGGTGCCAGGGTTCGCCCGGACTGTCGCTGATCCGGGCTCGGCGATTCGAGCGACAGCCCAGATAGAGGCCGCGGTCATGACGAGGGCGACCACGCCCATCACCTGCCAGGCGATCGTCCAGGCGGTGACGCCGCGCGCGTCGAGAAGCAGCGGAATGGCTGCGCCGCACAGCATCAGTCCGATTCCGCCGCCCGCAAAGTAGATCGCGATCGTGGTGGTGGCAAGCGCCGGGCGGCTTGTGAGAATGTTGCCGGACAGCGTGCCGCCGCAGACGAATACGGCGGCTCCGCCGATCCCGCCAAAAAGACGCATTAGGCTGAGCACCGCAGGCTTGTGAGTGAGGCCAGTTGCCAGAACAGCCAGAGAGGTCACCACCATGCCTGCTATGAACAGCGATCGGTTGCCGATGCGGGCCACCCACAGGCGTGTGAGCAGTGCACCAATGAGATAGCCCGCAGCATTGGCTGTATTCAGCCAGCCGGCCTCGGCGTAGCTGAGCAGCAAATCCTCGCGCATCGCAGGCAGCACCAGCGCGTAGGCGAATCGGGCAAAAGAGTTCGAGACTGCTGGTCCGAAGGACAGCAGAAACGCAAGCGCCAGACCCGCAAACAGCGACGGGTCGCGGCGCAGCGCAGTCACGGCAGATTAACGGGCCGCTTCAACCGCCCGGGCTGCCAGCACCGGAATCAGATGAGCGCGATAAGCGGCCGACGCATGCAGGTCTGAATTGAGATCGGAGGCATCGACCCGTACCCCGCGTGCAGCAGCAGCCGACCAGTTGGCACTCAGCGCCTGCTCAAGCGCAGGCACCCGAAAAGCGTGGGCTGCGCAGCCGGTGACGCCTACACGGACGCCATCGCTGAAGCGCGCGACAAAAACGCCGACCAGGGCGTAGTGCGAGGCAGGCTGACGAAACTTGATGTAGGCCGCGGCAAGCGGCTTGGCGAAGCTGACCGCCTCGATCAGTTCGTCAGTGTCCAGAGCAGTCTGGTAGATGCCGGTAAAGAAGTCGTCGGCTGCGATGCTGCGACGGTTGGTGCGGACCGTGCCTTTGAGCGCAAGCACCGCAGAGGGATAGCAGGCGGCCGGATCGTTGTTGGCCAGGCTGCCACCGATCGAGCCACGGGCCCGCACCTGCTGATCGCCGATCCCATCGGCCAGCGCTGCGAGCGAAGGAATCATGCTTCGCACCACCGCCGAGCCAGCGACCTCGGCGTGCGTAGCCATGGCGCCGATGCTGATCGTATCCGCCTGTGCCGAGATTCCTCTCAGCGCGGCAATGCCTGCAAGGTCGATCAGATCTGACGGTGCTGCCAGACCAAGCTTCATGGCGGGAAGCAGCGACTGCCCACCCGCAATGAGACGACCGTCACTTGCTCGGCCCAGCAGGCCAAGTGCGTCAGCAGTAGAGGTAGGGCGGTGGAAATCGAAAGCATTCATCTCGGTGTTCCGTCCGGGGTATCGCGAACAATCGTTGAGTGATATGGGCCTTGACTGACAGGTCAGGCCGCCTGTCCCTGCAGGGCCCGCCAGACCCGCTCGCTGGTGAGCGGCATCTGAACCGCGGTGGCCCGCTCGCCCACGCCGCCTCGAACAAGCGCGTCGACGACTGCATTGACCACGGCGGGGGTGGCCCCGATGGTGCCAAGTTCGCCTACGCCTTTGACGCCCAGGGGGTTGGCCTTGCAGGGTACCGACTGATCGAGCTGGGTCTCGAAGCGCCTGACGACACCCGCGCGTGGCATGGCGTAGTCAAGGAAGCTTGCCGTGACAAGCTGTGCCTGATCGTCGTAGACCAGCTGTTCGCACAACGCCTGTCCGATGCCCTGGACCGCGCCACCATCGACCTGACCGAGCACGATCATGGGATTCACCACGCGCCCGACATCGTTGACGGATGCATAACGGTCAATGGTGACTTCGCCCGTGTCGGGATCGACTTCAACCTCGCAGATGTGGCATCCGTTAGGCCAGCTGGGGCCATCGACTTTGGTGACCGACTCAAGAAAGATGCTGCCTGACTGCTCTCGCCCCGCCACATCGAACAGGCTGATCTGCAGGTCCGTGCCGGCAACACGGAATCGACCGGCTTCGTATTCAAGATCGCCCGCGGGTGCCTCGAGTGCGTCGGCGGCTTTCTGGCGAGCGATGTCAAGCACCTTGACGGCCGCTGCCTGCAACGCAGAGCCGGCCGTGAACAGCGAGCGGGAGCCCGCGCTACCAAAGCCCTCACCGCGGTCGGTATCGCCCTGAATGATGCGGATGCGGTCAATGGATACGCCAAACGAGTCGACCGCCAACTGGGCGTAGGTGGTGGCGATTCCCTGGCCCATTGCCTGGGTTGCGGTGAAGATTTCGATGAAGCCGTCAGCCGTGACGTTAACCGTGACCCGGTCGTCCAACACGTTGCCGCCGGTCCATTCAAGGAAGGTGGCAATCCCACGGCCGCGAAGACGCCCGCGCGCCTGGCTTGCCTGGGCCCGGGCATCAAAGCCGCTCCAGTCGGCCAGCTTCACACCCTGCGCCATGATCTTGGGAAAATCCCCGGTGTCATAGGTTTGCCCCATCGCGTTCTTGTAGGGCATCTGCTCGGGGCGAACCATATTGCGCCGCCGAATTTCAACTGGGTCGATACCGGTGCGTAGCGCTGCCGCGCTCATCAGGCGCTCGATCACGTACACCGCCTCGGGACGGCCCGCGCCCCGGTACGCTCCCAGGGGCGTGGTGTTGGTGAGAACGGCCTGGATGTGCAGATCAATGGTGCGGATGTCGTAGATGCTGGTGGTGATCCACGGTCCGATCAGGAGCGGGATGGCGCAGCCGGTGGGCGCAGGGTGCGCACCCACATTGGCACGTGTGCGAACCCGCAGCGCGAGCACGCGCCCCTCGGCGTCAAGCGCCATGTCTGCCTGGCTGTATAAGCCTCGTCCATGAACAGCGGTAAGGAACTCTTCGCTGCGCTCAGCGATCCACTTCACGCTCGCGCGCAAATGCCGCGCAACGAAGGCCACGGTGAGATCTTCGGGATAGGCACCGGTTTTCATGCCGAAGCCGCCGCCGACATCCCCGACCAGCACGCGCACCTTGTCTTTGGTCAGACCCAGTTGGTCGGCAATGGTGTTGCGCGCGCCCGAGGGCATCTGCGAGCTCATGCGAAGCGTGGTGCGGCCGTCTGCTGCATCGAAACTTGCCAGCACCGCGCGCGGTTCAATGGGCGCCGGTGCAAGCCGCTGATTGTCGAGATCGAGGGAGACCACGTGCGCTGCAGCGGCAAACGCCCGGTCGGCGGCCTCTCGATCGCCATAGCGGGTTTCCGCAACGATGTTGCCAGGGGCGCCGGACCACACCTGGGGGCCATTGGGAGCAAGCGCGGCCTCGACGCTGCCCACGGCGGGCAATTCCTCGTAGTCGACCATGACTGCGTCACGGCCGGCACGCGCGGCATCCGGCGACGTGCCGATCACCACGGCCACCGCCTCGCCAACGAAGCGAACGACCTCGGGGGCGAGCGCATGCCGGTCAGGCGGAGGAGGGGGGGTACCGTCCGGGCGCTTGAATATTGGCGGCGGACCACCGAAAGGCTTGACGCCCGCTGCGACCAGGTCTTTGCCTGTGAACGCCGCAACCACGCCAGGCGTGTCAAGCGCAGCCGACAGATCAATCGAGTTGATCCGAGCATGCGCCATCGGTGAGCGCACAAAAACAAGATGCAGGAGGCCCTCGGGTGCGAAATCGTCGACGTAGCGGCCGCGGCCGGTAATCAACGCAGGGTCTTCGATCCTGCGCACGGAGTGGCCGCTTCCAAAGCGGCCGAAGTCGGTGTCAGCGGTCACGGAGGATTCCTTGTGACGTGTGGATGGCGAATGTTCGGTGAGTCGGAGGCGCCCAGTCGCGGAGGGTCTCAGCCTGCAGCGGCGGATGTCGCCGCGCGGCGGACCGCCTCAACGATATTGGCGTAGCCGGTGCAACGGCACAGGTTGCCCTCAAGCGACTTCTCGATGGCAGCCTCATCGGGCGCTGGGTTTGAGGCGAGCAGAGCGGCGCTGGCCATCACCATGCCGGGAGTGCAAAACCCACACTGCAGGCCGTGGCAGTCAACAAACGCCTGCTGCAGCGGATGCAGGCGGCCGTCCGCACTTGCCATGCCCTCGATGGTGGTGACAGACCCACCATTGGCCTGGACTGCCAGAACTGCGCAGCTTTTGACAGCCTGGCCGTCGAGCAGCACGGTGCAGGCGCCGCATTGACTCGTGTCGCAACCGACGTGGGTGCCAGTCAGACCAAGATCAACCCTTAAAAACTCGACCAGCAGGCGGCGCGCTTCGACTTCGCGCTCAACCTGCTGACCATTCACGGTCAGGCGTACGGTAGGCATGGGATCAGGCTCCGTTGAAACAGCCGCGATGGTATCGCGGAACGAACCAGCCGGCACGCTGGCATCATGGAGACTACGCAACCGATGCAGCGCTCGGCGCAAAGACCGTGATGATCGAACACTTTCGGGTTTCCCATGTCGTTGCCGGCTTCGTGTCGGTCCTGGTGGGCTATGCCAGTTCGGCCGTGATCGTGCTTCAGGCAGCTGAGGTTGCGGGGGCGACGCTCGCGCAGCAGATCTCCTTCATGTGGGCGCTGGGAATCGGCATGGGCATCGCCACGATTGCGCTATCGGTCCGCTACAAGGCGCCGGTGCTCGCGGCGTGGTCCACCTCTGGGGCGGCGCTGCTGGTGACCGCGCTCACCGGCGCATCGCTTGCGGAGGCGATCGGTGCCTTTCTGCTCTCGTCGGCGCTGCTTCTGGCGGTGGGGCTGTTGGGCTGGACCGACGTCATTCTTCGCTACGTGCCGCGCTCGGTGGCCGCCGCGATGCTGGCCGGTGTCCTGCTACGGTTCGGCACGGGCATGTTCGGGGTTCCGGCATCCGACCTGGCGTTGGTACTGGTGATGGTGGCGGTATATCTGCTGGGTAAACGCCGAATGCCGAACTACGCGGTCCTGGCCAGTGTCGGGGCAGGGGCATTGATTGCGCTGATCAATCCGGGCCTTCACCTTGATAAGGTTCAGCTGAGCCTGGCGGGCCCGGTCTTTACCTGGCCCGAATTTTCGCCTGCCGTGCTCATTGGCGCGGGCGTACCGCTATTTCTGGTCACCATGAGTTCGCAGAACCTGACAGGGATGGCCACGCTGCGCGCCCATGGCTATCAGACGCCCGCATCCCCTTTGATCGGGTCGCTTGGCGCCACGGGCCTGGTGCTTGGCGCCGCGGGTGGGTTCGCATACAGCGTGGCCGCTATTTCGGCGGCGGTCTGCATGACCGACGACGCGGAACCCGACCCAAAACGCCGCTACCTGGTCACGATCTGGGCGGGAATCTTTTACGTTCTCGCCGGCATTTTTGCTGCAACCGTGGTGGGGTTGCTGGCGGCTCTGCCCCGCACGCTGGTGCTCGCAATTACCGGCGTGGCCCTGCTGGCTACCATCAGCAACAGCCTGGCCGCAGCTGCCCATGACGAGCGCGAGCGCGACGCTGCGATACTCACGTTTCTATGCACGGCATCAGGCATGTCGTTGTGGGGGGTAGGCAGCGCTTTCTGGGGCCTGATGCTGGGTATCGCCGTGACACAGTTGTACCGCCTGACCGCCGTAAGGCCGAGTTGATCAACCCGGTCCGCCTTCAGGTGCCGATATCGAGCGTCGTGGTGCGCCGCAGCTCGCGGCGATATCGGGTGTCGTCAAACGGGCGTCCCCGATGCATGGTGGCACGGTTGTCCCAGATGACCAGGTCATTCGGCTGCCAGATGTGTCGGTAGACAAATTGAGGCTGGGTGGCGTGCTCGATCAGATCGAGCAGCTGCAGTCGGCCCTCGGGAATCGGCCAGTCAATGATGTGCGAGGCATGCGAGGCCAGGTACAGCGAGCGTCGTCCCGACGCTGGAATGGTTCGTACAAGCGGATGCACGGCGCCGGGAAGTCTGGCCGCCTCCTCGGGTGAGAAATCAAACCCGATCGTTTGCCTCGAATGAACGATTGAATGAAACACGCGCAGCGATTGGAAACGCTGCTTGTCGGCCTCGTCCAGCGCGTCCCATGCGCTTCGCATATCGGCAAACTCGGTATCAGCGCGCACCTCAGGAACCACGCGCCCAGACAGCAGGGAATAGCGGCCGGCCGGATCGACAAACGACGCGTCGGTATGCCAGAGGCGGTTGCTGAGGATGCTCAGTCGGCGGCGATCAGCGAGCTCGGCCAGCTCGCCGTTGGCCCGCACGCTCGAAATGTCGGTCAGAGCTTCATTGCCGAATCGGTTTGCACCCAGGGCGGAAAGCGATGTTTGCGCATGCAGTCGGCCATCAAACCGGGTGGCGAAAGCAACCTGTTCGTCGTCGCTGAAAGGCTGGTTGCGGAACACCAGGACCGCGTAGCGATCCATCGCATGCCGGATCGCGGCGAGCGCTGCCGGCTCGTGCACCTGCCTCAGGTCGACACCGACGACCTCGGCGGCAAACAACGGGTGTAGCGGCTTGCAGTGGAGCATGGCCCCCCCTTTCCAGCGGATCATTCGCGGCCAGTGTACGGCTCTGGCAGTGCGAAGGCTAGACCGCTTTCCAGTTATTGGGTCGTGCGCTGCGCGTTGCCAAGTGAGACTGCCTGGGCCAGCAACGTTCGGCAACCGACCACCCGAGCGGTATCCTTGGCGCTCTTGGACCAGGGAGCGCCGGCTTGAAACATGTTCTAAAAATTACCGTGGAATTCGGTGATTGTGACCCCAGCGGAATCGTTTTTCATCCTAATTTTTTCAGCTGGTTCGATGCGGGATCGCTGCACTTCTTTCGCGACTGTGGCATTCCGTCATGGCGCGAAACCATCAAGACTCACGGCATCCTGGGCACGCCCATCGTGTCGACGCGCTGTGATTTCCGAGCGCCCGCCCACTACGGCGACCAGATCGAGGTGCACACCTGTATTTCGGAGTGGCGCGAGCGACGGTTCACGCAGCACCATCAGATTGTCAAGGGCGAGACCCTGATCGCCGAAGCGCTACACGTCAGAGTGTTCGCGGGCCCTCATCCCGATGATCCGCAGCGAATTCGCGCGTTGCCGATTCCGCCTGAGTTTCGCGAAATGTGCGATCGCAAGTTTCCGCCTCAGCCTGCGGCCATGCAGGATTAACCGTTGTGGCAGACCTGTCCGTGGCGAGCCAGGTCATAGCCGCCCAGTCGATCGGCATGCATGGCAAAGCGTCTGGACCGGGCGAAGCTGAGAAGCGCCTGCACGTGGGGTTCAAACACGCTACGCCGCCAGGCAACCAGTTCCACCGACTCGGTGGCAAGTGGCACAAAAGGCAGGCGATACCTTTGCGCGACGGCGCGAATCGCAAAGCCTGCATCGGCATAGCCATCCACCACCGCCTCGGCCACCTCGGATTCGCTGTTTGCCGAAGTGTCGAGTGCGCGCAGGCGTTCAATCTTGGCGCCGCCCGCTTTCATTAAGCGGGCAAAAAGCAGGTTGCTCCCCGCGCCCGCCTGACGCCGCACGAATCGGGCGCGACGCGCGATCAGGTCTTTCAGAGACTGAATTTTAAGCGGGTTGCCTTCGGCAACAATCAGGCCCTGCTCACGGCTTGCCCAATGTAACGACACCACGGGCAGGCCTGCCAGCGTGCTGCGAACGGCGTGCGTATTGAAGCCCCCGCCCTCTGGGTCGGGGATGTGAACCAGGGCGGCGCAGGCCCTCCTGCTGGCCAGCCGCGCAAGCCCGTCAACGCTGCCGTTGCATTCAAGAGAGATCCCGGAGCCGCTCTCGCGTACCGCCCAGTCGAGCAGAAGGTCATGTGACCCGGCGATGACACGAGGGAGTTCAGTGGGTTCGTCCAGGATGGGCCCGCGTGTGGATGCGGCCATCCATGCATCAATTCGGTGCCGCTCAAACAGCAGCTTTCCCCGGGCCCGGGCAAACGGGATGTCGCCGCGTGAAACCAGGTGATAAACGGTTCTGGGGCTGATCCGTAACCAGCCGGCGACTTCGGATGTGGTCAGTAAAGCGCTATGGGAGTCGGTGGCGGGGTGCCCGCTGGAAAGCACCTGAGACCGGCGGGGCGACCTTCGCATGGCAGGATCCCTAAGGCGATTGTGACTAAATAAACCGCGCAATTATGCAAATTTTACGTGCATCCGCTATGAATCCAAACCCCTGATAAATTCTTCGAAACTATCGCGTGGCGTACGCATGCAGGACCTGCCCCAAACCTTCAGTCTCGTTGCTGATCTTGTGTCCGCAAGCAAGCCGGGGCTATGGCCAATTGTTTTTCTGAGCCTGCAGGTGAGCGCATTGGCTACCCTTTTTGCCGCTGCGCTGGGGCTGCCGATTGCTGCCGCCATCGCGCTGTTCAGCTTTCGTGGCAGAAACTTTCTCATCGCGATCCTGAATGCGCTGATGGGGCTTCCGGCAGTCGTCGTTGGGCTGCTGGTCTATCTTCTGCTGTCGCGGGCGGGGCCGCTGGGAGCGCTTGGCATCCTGTTTACGCCCACCGCCATGGTCATCGCCCAGGCAATACTGGTGCTGCCCCTCATCATCGCGCTGTCCCGCCAGGTCCTCGAGGACTCGCTGAGGGAGCTCGACCCGTATCTGCGTTCCCTGAAGGCCAGTCGCGCCGATCTGATCAAGACCGTGTTGTTCGAGTCGCGTCTGTCGCTACTCACCGCACTGCTTGCCGGGTTTGGGCGCGCTGCAGCCGAAGTCGGTGCGGTGATGATCGTGGGGGGCAACATCGATGGTGTCACCCGCACCATGACCACGGCGATTGCCCTGGAAACCAGCAAAGGCGATCTTGCGCTTGCGCTTGCGCTCGGGTTCGTTCTGATTGCGGTGGTCATGACGGTGAATGCCGGCGCGCAATGGCTTCGGGTTCGCGCCAGGAGATCTCATGGCTAAGCAGCGTGTCTCGCTGGTACTTGATGGCGCGGGATACGCTGTTGACGGGCGCTGGATTGTGTTGCCCACGAAGCTTGCGTTGCCGATGAATCGCGCAACGGTCATTCTGGGTCCGAACGGCGCAGGGAAGAGCACTTTTCTGCAGTTGTTGCACGGGATGCTTTCGCCGTCGCAGGGCGCCATCGTCTGTGTTGACAACAGCTCTGGGGCGCCACATCCATCAGAGGCCAATTTCGGATTTGTGTTGCAGCGGCCTGTGATGCTCGCGAGAAGCGTTGCCGACAACGTGTTGCACGCGCTGGCGATTCGCAGGGTTCCCGTTGGCAAGCGACACAGCCGCGTACACATGGTGTTGCAGCAGGTGGGACTGTCGACGCTCGCGGATCGTCCGGCGCGATCGCTGTCCGGAGGAGAGCAGCAGCGCCTGGCCATCGCGCGCGCGCTGGCGGCCGCGCCAGATTGTCTGCTGCTTGACGAGCCCACTGCGAATCTTGACCCCGGTGCAACGGCTGCAATCGAGCGCCTGCTGCGTCGTTGCTTCGAGCAGGGACTTGGATTCGTGATGGCCACTCATGATCTCGGGCAGGCGCGCCGGCTGGCTGAGCACGTTGTGTTCATGCACCGCGGGGCGGTGCATGAGTCAACGCCCGCCCGACAGTTTTTTGAAGGTCCCGCCACCACGCTGGCGCAGAAATTTCTGGCCGGAGATCTTCTTGACCAGTTTGAACAGGAGTAAGCAAGCATGCGTGTTCGCGTCGTGTTTGGATTTTATCGGCGGCGGATAGCCCTGGCTGCAGCCTGCCTTGCACTCTTTGCGTCGTCCCCTGCGTCGTCGCAATCCACGACAAAGGCACCTGACAGCGGCGACCCAGGCTTCATCGTGATGGCGTCCACCACGTCCACCGAGCAATCCGGGCTCTTCTCGCATCTTCTTCCCCGTTTTACGGCCCGCACAGGAATTCAGGTGCGGGTCGTTGCACTGGGTACGGGTCAGTCGATCGCGGTGGCGCAGCGCGGGGACGCTGACCTGCTCTTTGTTCACGACAAGGTTGCAGAGGAAAAATTTGTCGCGGACGGCTTTGGGTTGTCGCGCGTTGACGTGATGTTCAACGATTTTTTGGTGATCGGGCCAGCGGCGGACCCTGCCCGCGTGGCGGGGTCACGCGACGTTGTTCGAACCTTTAGACAGATCGCCCAGTCGCGGCAGGCGTTTCTGTCCAGAGGGGATCGCAGTGGCACCCACGCGGCGGAACTGCGTTACTGGAAGGACGCAGGGCTGGAGCCCAAATCAATGCAGGGCGGCTGGTATCGCGAGACAGGGTCTGGCATGGGCCCCACGCTGAACATTGCTGCGGCAATGAATGCGTATGCGCTGACCGATCGTGGTACCTGGCTCAATTTTCGTAACCGCGCGGATCTCAAGGTGCTGGTCGAGGGCGACGAGCGCCTGTTCAATCAATACGGCGTGATCGTGATCCACCCGGCCCGGCATCCGCACGTCAAGCAGCGGCAGGGACAGGCGTTTGCTGACTGGGTCGTTTCCGATGAAGGGCAAAAGACCATCGCCGACTACAAAATAGGCGGGGAGCCTCTGTTTTTCCCCAACGCCCGGCGGTAGTGGAGCGAGCACCATGAAACAGGGCGTTCGACCCGCGTGGCTGCCGCGCGTCGAACGCCTCTGGGTAGCGGCGCTGTTGCAAGCCGCGCGCAATAAACGCTATTCGGTGGCCAGGCGAAGCCCCAACTGATTGGCGGCGATCACTGCCTGGGTGCGGTTTCGCGCCCCCAGCGCGCGCAGCACGGCGCT
>VGHA01000135.1 GCA_016868375.1 Betaproteobacteria bacterium
GGCATCAGGCCATCTCAATGGTGCCGGTGGCATCCACCAATCCGCCTGTCGCAGCGAACCATGTCGTGGCGGTTCTGCAAAAAGGCTACCTGATTAACGACCGCGTGCTTCGGCCCGCCATGGTCACGGTTGCGCAAGGCTGAGCGGAGGTCCTGGGCTCTTGATTCCCGCGAGCCGACGACCCATCTGAACACTGTCGCCGGATTTTCTTCGGCGTATTCATCGATTTCCTGAGGACCCTTCACCATGGCCAAGATCATCGGCATCGACCTCGGTACCACCAACTCCTGCGTTGCAATCATGGAGGGTGGTCAGCCCAAGGTTATTGAAAACTCTGAGGGCACGCGCACCACGCCGTCCATCATCGCTTACATGGAAGATGGCGAAATCCTGGTCGGTGCGCCCGCCAAACGGCAGGCCGTCACCAACCCGCGCAACACGCTCTACGCGGTGAAGCGCCTGATCGGCCGCAAGTTCCAGGAAAAAGAGGTCCAGAAAGACATCGGTCTCATGCCGTACACGATCGCCAAGGCCGACAACGGCGATGCCTGGGTCGAGGTACGCGACAAGAAGCTTGCGCCGCCTCAGGTGTCGGCCGAGGTGCTTCGCAAGATGAAGAAGACCGCCGAGGACTACCTGGGTGAAGAGGTCACCGAGGCGGTGATCACCGTGCCCGCTTACTTCAACGACAGCCAGCGCCAGGCAACCAAAGATGCCGGTCGGATCGCAGGGCTCGAGGTGAAGCGCATCATCAACGAGCCCACTGCGGCAGCGCTCGCATTCGGCCTGGACAAGGCGGGCGGCAAAGATCGCAAGATTGCGGTCTATGACCTGGGCGGTGGCACGTTCGATATTTCGATCATCGAAATCGCTGATGTCGATGGCGAAAAGCAGTTCGAAGTGCTTTCCACCAACGGCGACACCTTCCTGGGCGGTGAAGATTTTGATCAGCGCCTCATTGATTTCATCATCGCTGAATTCAAGAAAGATCAGGGCGTTGATCTGTCCAAAGATGTGCTCGCGTTGCAGCGTCTGAAGGAAGCGGCCGAGAAGGCGAAGATCGAGCTGTCCTCCAGTCAACAAACTGAGATCAACCTGCCCTACATCACGGCTGATGCCTCCGGCCCGAAGCACCTGAACCTGAAGGTCACGCGCGCCAAGTTCGAGTCGCTGGTTGAAGAGCTCATTGCCAACACGATCGAGCCCTGTCGCATCGCCATGAAGGATGCAGGCGTCAGTGCGTCGCAGATCGACGACGTGATTCTGGTGGGGGGCATGACGCGCATGCCCAAAGTGCAGGAGAAGGTCAAAGAGTTCTTCGGTCGCGAGCCCCGCAAAGACGTGAACCCCGACGAAGCGGTGGCGGTGGGTGCCGCGGTTCAGGGGTCGGTGCTGTCGGGTGAACGCAAAGACGTCCTGCTGCTCGATGTCACGCCGCTGTCGCTGGGTATCGAAACACTTGGCGGCGTCATGACCAAGATGATCCAGAAGAACACCACGATCCCCACCAAGTTCTCGCAGGTGTTTTCAACGGCCGACGACAATCAGCCGGCGGTCACCATCAAGGTGTTCCAGGGTGAGCGTGAGATTGCTTCCGGAAACAAGCTGCTTGGCGAATTCAATCTCGAAGGCATTCCGCCCTCAGCGCGTGGTACGCCGCAGATCGAAGTCACCTTCGACATCGATGCGAACGGCATCTTGCATGTTTCGGCGCGAGACAAAGCCACCGGTAAAGAAAACAAGGTCACCATCAAGGCGAATTCCGGTCTGTCGGATGCCGAGATTCAAAAGATGGTGAAGGATGCGGAGGCGAATGCCGAAGACGATCGCAAGCGGGTTGAACTGACCAACGCACGCAACCAGACCGACGGGCTGGTGCACTCGGTTAAAAAATCGCTTGGCGAGCACGGCGACAAGATCAGCGCCGACGAGAAGGGCGCCATCGAAGCGGCGATCAAGGATGCCGAAGAGGCGTTGAAGACCGATGACAAAGACAAGATCGACGCGGCCAGCCAGGCGCTTGCCACCGCTTCGCAGAAACTTGGCGAACTGATGTACGCTCAGACGGGTGCGGCCGATGCCGCCGCAGGAGCGGCTGGCGCGGCCGGGGCAGCAGGCGCGGCCCCGGGGGGCGCATCCGAGGCGAAACGTCCCAAGGATGACGACGTCGTCGACGCCGATTTCAAGGAAGTCAAACGCTGATCGGCGAACTGCACACGCGATCGATCGGCAGATGAGCGGGCGAAGGCTGGGCTGAATGGCAAAACGTGATTTCTATGAAGTGCTGGGCGTGGCAAAAAACGCCTCGGACGATGACCTCAAGAAGGCCTATCGCAAGCTCGCGATGAAGTATCACCCGGACCGTAATCCGGGTGATAAAACCGCTGAGGAGAAATTCAAAGAGGTCAAAGAGGCCTACGAGATTCTCACTGACGCGAAAAAGCGCGAGGCTTACGACCGCTTTGGTCATGCCGGTGTTGACCCGAACGCCGCTGGGATGGGTGGTCAGGGCGGCATGGGCGGATTCGCTGATGTGTTTGGCGATATCTTTGGCGATATTTTTGGTGGTGCCCGCGGCGGTGGTGGTGGGGGTGGCGGCGGGCGTAACAGCGTCTATCGCGGCGCCGATCTCCGCTACGCCATGGAGATATCCCTCGAACAGGCGGCGAGCGGGCATGCAACCGAAATCCGTGTGCCAAGCTGGGAATCATGCGACACGTGTAAAGGTACTGGCGCCAAGCCAGGTACCCGCCCAGAAACCTGCCGCACCTGCAACGGGCAGGGCGCGGTACGGATGCAGCAGGGGTTCTTCTCCATTCAGCAAACCTGTCCCACCTGCCGTGGCCAGGGCAAAACGATTCCTGATCCCTGCCGCGCCTGCGATGGCGTTGGACGCGTCAAGCGCAACAAGACGCTTGAGGTCAAGATTCCTGCGGGCATCGACGATGGCATGCGTATCCGTTCGGCGGGTAATGGCGAGCCGGGTATCAACGGCGGGCCACCCGGCGATCTGTACGTTGAAATTCGTGTGCGCGAACACGAAGTATTCAAGCGGGACGGCGATGACCTCCACTGTGAGGTGCCCATCAGCCTGGTGACCGCGGCGCTGGGCGGCAAGGTTCAGATTCCCACGCTGGGCGGCAAGGCCGAAATTGACGTGCCTGAAGGCACCCAGTCCGGCAAGCAGTTCCGCCTGCGGGGCAAGGGCATCAAGGGTATTCGGTCGAGCTATCCGGGCGATTTGTACGCGCACCTGGTGCTGGAGACGCCGGTACGACTGACTGACGCGCAGAAAGATCTGCTGCGGCAATTTGAAGCCTCGCTCACCGACCCTAAACACAATCCGAAAACGCGCTCCTGGATGGATCGGGTCAAGGAGTTTTTCCAGCCCTAGGCTTCCGGTGAGAGGCGGCCTGACTCCCGCTTGCGCGAGCTCAACTCTTTCTGTACAGTCTGTACAGGCTTGATGGGGGTAAGGCAATGAAAACCGGTGTTCAGTATGGGCTGGAACAGGCTCGCGCTCAGCTTCCACTGTTGGTCTCAGAGGCTGCCGCGGGAACGTCCTCCATCATTACGCGCCATGGCAAGCCCTGCGCGGCTGTTGTCCCCGTTGGCACATTGAATCAACTGACAGCCCAAAAGCACCGTTCCGCAGGGGTGCTTGCCCTGCGCGGAACAGGGCGGGGGCTTTGGGGGCCTGATTCTTCAGCCGCGGTTGGCGCGCTCCGACATGAATGGGAGTCAGCCCAGTCGGTTGGCTAGGCCGGGCAAGGCCAGGATCACATGGCGAGCCGTCGTCGGTCTTCAGCCGGTGCAGAGCATGCATCGAAGATACCCTGGGCTGGGTTGCCTCTAGGCAGTCGCGTACTGGTTGATACCGCACCGTTCATCTATATCCTTGAATCGCATCCGGTGCTGGCTAATCGATTCGCCGGTCTATTTGAAGCGGCCGCTAAAGGTGAACTCACTATCGCGCTGTCCACCATCACCATCGCAGAGGTGCTCACCGGCCCGGCCAATGCGGGTCTGACCGCGCTTGCCAAACGCTACGAGCGGGCGCTTTGCCAGTACGAAGTGGTGCCCATCACGGCAGCCGTCGCGGCGCTGGCGGCACAGCTGCGCGCGCAGCATCGGCTGCGGCTTCCTGATGCGCTGCAGCTTGCATGCGCACTGGAAACTGGCGCAGCGGCGCTCGTCACGCATGATCGCGATTTCTACCGGGTAACCGCGTTGCCGATATTGGGTGGCGGCTAAAGCGGTTTCGCGGAAGCATTCATGCCCGATCACCTCATGGCGTCCAGCGCCGCCTTGAGGTACCTTCGCTCACTATGAAAACTGTCACTTTCCGCAGGCCTGCCGGTCAGGGTAAGAGCCGACAGGTCAGCGCGGCGAGCGAGGCGCGACTTGCCGAACTGATCACCGAATCACCGCTAAAGCGCGATCGGCTGATTGAATACCTGCATCAGATCCAGGATGCCGAGGGATGCCTTCCGAACGCCCTGCTGTCTGCTCTCGCGCAGGCAATGAGGCTCTCGCAGGTTGAAGTGTTCGAGGTCGCAAGTTTCTACCACCACTTCGATATCGTGGGCGATGACGACCAGCGGCCGCCTGCACTCACCGTTCGGGTCTGCGATTCGCTGTCGTGTGAACTGGCTGGCGCGGCGCAGTTGATCGAGCGCCTGCCCGCGCTGCTGGGCCGCGAGGTGCGTGTGCAGCCGGTGCCCTGCGTTGGGCGCTGCGCCCAGGCGCCGGTGGCAGTGGTGGCCCGACACCCGGTGCCGCACGCGAGCGTAAGCGGTGTCTGCGCACACGTGCAGGCCCGCGATCATGAGTGTTCTCTGCCCGATGGTCGACCGGCAGTTTTCGACCGGGTCGAGGCACTTCCGCCGCCGCCGCCCGGGCGCTGGCCGGTATTGCAGTCGCTGATCAACGGCGCGGCACAGCCGGCGGAGGTCATTTCGCAGCTGGAGTCGTCGGCTCTGCGCGGGATGGGCGGCGCCGGTTTTCCAGCGGGGCGCAAGTGGCGCATCGTCTCGGGCTTCAAAGGCCCCCGGATGCTGGTCGTCAACGCCGACGAGGGAGAACCTGGCACGTTCAAGGACCGCTTCTGGCTGGAATGCGAAGCCCCCCGCTTTCTGGAGGGCATGCTGATCGCTGCATGGGCGGTTGAGTGCGAGGCCTGCGTCATCTACCTTCGCGATGAGTATCCAGGCGTGCGAGCGCTCCTTGAGCGCGAAATCGCTGCGCTGAAGGCGCAGCCGCCGGCAGGCTGGCCACTGCCTCGAATCGAGTTGCGCCGGGGCGCAGGTGCGTACGTGTGCGGCGAAGAAAGCGCGCTGATCGAGTCAATCGAAGGTAAGCGCGGCATGCCACGGCTGCGACCGCCCTATGTCGCTGAGGTGGGATTGCATGGTCGTCCAACCCTTGCTCACAACGTTGAAACACTGGCGTGGGTACCTGTTGTTCTGCAGCAGGGCGCGCAGTGGTTTGCCGAGCAGGGGCGTCGCGGGCGCAAGGGGCTGCGTTCATTCTCGGTGTCGGGCAGGGTGCGCGAACCTGGCGTCAAGATCGCACCGGCCGGCATCAGCCTCAACGAACTGGTTGCCGAGTACTGCGGTGGACTGGCCGATGGGCACGTGCTCGCTGCGTTTCTTCCCGGTGGAGCCTCTGGCGGGATACTGCCGGCCGCGCTGGCCGATGAGCCGCTCGATTTCGATACCTTGCAGCCGCACGGTGCTTTCATCGGATCGGCTGCTGTCATTGTGTTGTCGCAACAGGACGATCTGCGCCGGGCGGCACAGAACCTGATGCGGTTTTTCCGGCTGGAATCGTGCGGCCAATGCACGCCGTGCCGGGTGGGTACGGCCAAGGCCGTGATGCTGATGGATGCGCCAAGCTGGGACGAGCCGCTCCTTCGCGAGCTGTCTCAAACGATGGTTGATGCGTCGATCTGTGGCCTCGGACAAGCCGCGCCCAACCCCGTGCTGTCGCTGTTCCGCTACTTTCCAGAGGTGGTCCGCTGATGAACGCCAGGGTCCCTTCACTTAAAGCGCCATCTGCCGTCATTGCTTTCGAACTCGACGGCCGCAAGGTCGAAGCACAGGCGGGAGAAACTCTGCTGCAGGTCGCCCAGCGTCATCAGATCGCCATTCCGCATCTGTGCTATCGCGATGGCCTGCGCGCCGACGGTAACTGCCGCGCGTGCGTGGTTGAAATCGAAGGCGAGCGCACGCTTGCGCCTTCCTGCTGCCGGATGCCGTCCCCTGGGGCAAAAGTAAGAACGAGCAGTGATCGCGCCCGCGCTGCCCAGAAAATGGTGCTCGAGCTGCTGCTCTCCGATATGCCCGACACTGTGCACCGCGAAGACTCCGAGCTTAACGCGTGGGCCGGGCGGCTGGGTGTGGGTGTCCCGCGCTTTCCGTCACGCCAGCAGCCGGTGTCGGATGTCAGTCACCCGGCGATTGCGGTCAATCTCGATGCGTGCATTCAATGTGGTCGATGCGCGCGGGCCTGCCGTGAAGAGCAGGTCAATGATGTGATTGGCTATGCCTGGCGCGGCGACGCTGCGCAGATCGTGTTCGACCTGGATGACCCCTTGGGCGCCTCGACCTGCGTTGGGTGCGGCGAATGCGTTCAGGCCTGCCCCACCGGTGCGCTGATGCCCAAGCTGTTGGGAGCGGCTGCATCGCGTGTGGCGGACGACGCTTTTCTGGCGGCCTCCGCGATCGCTCCCCGGCGTACCGAAACATCGGTTGACTCGGTCTGTCCGTATTGCGGGGTTGGATGTCAGCTGACCTACCATGTCACCGGTAACCAGATCATTCATGTTGAAGGACGTCCGGGACCAGCCAATCAGTCACGCCTGTGCGTCAAGGGTCGGTTTGGCTTTGATTATGTGAGCAGCGCCGACCGGCTTAACGTGCCGCTGATTCGGCGCGCCGACGCGCCCAAGCGCCTGGATACCGATCGCGTTCCTGCCGATTGGCGTGCCTCATTTCGCGAGGCCAGCTGGGACGAAGCGCTCAGTCTGGTCGCGGCAAACATTACCGGGATTCGCGATCGTCATGGAGCCGATGCGCTGGCCGGTTTTGGATCAGCCAAGGGTTCAAACGAGGAGGCCTACCTCTTTCAGAAGCTGATCCGAACAGGGTTCGGCACGCATAACGTCGACCATTGCACGCGGCTATGTCATGCCTCGAGCGTGGTGGCGCTGCTTGAGGGAATCGGCTCGGGCGCGGTCTCGAATCAGGTGGCTGACGTGGCGCAGGCCGAAGTAATCGTCGTGATCGGTGCCAATCCCACGGTCAATCACCCGGTGGCGGCCACCTGGATCAAGAACGCAGTCAAGCAAGGCGCCAAGCTCATTGTCGCCGACCCCCGCCGCAACGGCCTCGCCCGGTTTGCAACCCACATGCTTCAGTTCCGTGCCGATACCGATGTGGCGCTGCTCAATGCGATGCTGCATGTCGTCATCGAAGAGGGGCTGGTTGACCAGTCCTTTGTATCGGCTCGCACCGCGGGATTCGATGAATTGCGCAAGGCGGTGCAACACACCTCGCCCGAGGCGATGGCCCCGATCTGCGGTATTGACGCGCAGACCATTCGCGAAGTGGCCAGGGTGTATGCGACAAGCCGTGCCTCGATGATTCTGTGGGGAATGGGCGTTTCGCAGCACACGCATGGCACCGATAACGCGCGCTGCCTGATTGCGCTGGCGCTTGCCACCGGCCAGATCGGGCGGCCCGGCACAGGCCTTCATCCGCTTCGCGGTCAGAACAATGTGCAGGGCGCCTCGGATGCTGGCCTCATTCCCATGATGCTTCCCGATTACCAGCGCACAAGCCATGAGCGCGTGCTGCGCATGTTTGAGCAGTTTTGGGCGCAGCCGCTTTCGCGTGCACCAGGGCTCACCGTGGTTGAAATCATCAAAGCCGCTCAAGCTGGACGTGTTCGGGGGATGTACATAGTGGGCGAGAACCCGGCAATGTCGGATCCCGATCTGTCGCACGCGCGAGCGGCGCTCGCGTCGCTTGAATTTCTGGTGGTGCAGGATATTTTTCCAACTGAAACCGTCTGGCTGGCTGACGTGATTCTGCCGGCCTCCGCGCACACTGAAAAAACGGGCACCTTCACCAATACCGACCGGCTGGTGCAGATCGGGCGTGCAGCGCTCTTGCCGCCCGGTCAGGCCCGGCAGGATCTCGCAATCATCGTTGACCTCGCCAAACGCCTGGGACTCGACTGGCGCTATGCGCATGCCCGCGACGTCTTCGAAGAAATGCGCGGCTGCATGCCATCGATCGCGGGCATCAGCTGGGACCGGCTCGAGCGGGAGGGCGCGGTCGTGTACCCCTGCACAGGTGATGACGACCCAGGCGAGGCCGTGGTGTTCAAGGACCATTTTCCGACCGACGACGGGCGGGCGCGCTTTGTACCGGTGTCGCTTCGGTTCGCAGATGAGCTGCCCGATACCGAATACCCGTTTGTACTGATCACCGGTCGCGAACTCGAGCACTGGCACACGGGGTCCATGACGCGTCGCGCTCAGGCGCTCGATGCGATCGCGCCCGAGCCCACGGCGTCGATGCATCCGAAGGCGCTCGAGCGTCTGGGGCTCGCACCGGCGGATCGGGCTGTCGTACGCTCGCGGCGCGGGGCGATCACGCTGAAGGTTCGCGCCGACAGTGGCCTCGCGCAGGGCGACGTGTTCATTCCGTTTGCCTACGCGGAGGCCGCGGCCAATGCGCTCACCAATGCCGCGCTCGATCCGGCCGCCAAAATCCCTGAGCTGAAATACTGCGCAGTGCAGGTGGAGCGCGCCCCTCGGTCAAGCTGAACCTCCAGCGGCCGCGGCGCAGTCGTACGCGAAGTACTGGGGGCGATCATGGCGGCAGGGCGTGCGTACTGATTCCCGGTGTCGCATTGCATTGTCAGCGCAGGTGTTCGGCTAGACTGTCGCCCGATATGGACAGCCTGTCGCAAAGGGGAAAATTGGCATGACGACAAGCAACGAACAGGAATTTTCTCGCGCTCGAAAGGTGCTGGTGGGTGGCGTCAATTCGGCGGTACGGGCGTTTCGCGCAGTCGGTGGCACGCCACGCTTCATCGCCCGCGCCGAGGGCGCCTACATGTGGGATGTCGAAGGTAAACGTTATATCGACTACCTGGGTTCCTGGGGTCCGATGATCGCGGGCCACTCGCATCCGCACGTCATTCAGGCCGTGCAGCAGGCCGCGGTTCGCGGGCTCTCCTACGGCGCTCCCAATGTGATGGAAAGCGAACTTGCCGAGCGGCTCTGCGCGATCTTTCCGCAGGTCGAGCGTGTCCGGTTCACCAGTTCCGGCACCGAGGCGGCGATGTCGGCCATTCGTCTTGCCCGCGGCTATACCAAGCGCGACCGGATCATCAAATTTGAGGGCTGCTATCACGGCACTGCCGACAGCCTGCTGGTCAAAGCAGGGTCGGGCGCACTTGCTTTTGGCACACCCAGCTCGGCAGGCGTGCCCGCGGATCTTGCGCAGCACACGCTGGTGGCGCAGTTCAATGATCTGGCAAGCGTTGAGGCGCTCTTTGCCGCGCATCCCGATAGTGTTGCCTGCGTGATGGTCGAGCCCATGCCCGGCAACATGAACCTGATTCGCCCTGCGGCGGGCTTTCTGGAAGGCCTGCGCGAGCTCTGCACCCGCCATGGTGCGCTGCTGATCTTTGATGAGGTGATGAGCGGTTTCCGGGTGGCGCTGGGTGGCGCGCAGGAAGTCGTTGGCGTCCAGCCCGACATGAGCGCGTTTGGCAAGGTGATTGGCGGCGGAATGCCGGTAGGCGCCATTGGCGGGCCCGCCGCCATCATGGAAATGATGGCTCCGCTTGGGCCGGTGTATCAGGCGGGCACCTTGTCGGGTAACCCCATTGCGATGGCCGCGGGGCTCGCTACGCTTGATCTGATTTCAGGCCCAGGATTCTTCGACACCCTGCATCGTAGCTGCGCGCAGCTGGTCGATGGGTTGAATGCTGCGGGCCGCGAAGCGGGCGTGGCCTTCAGCGCGCAGCATCAGGGTGGCATGGCGGGTCTTTATTTCCGGGCAACCCCACCCACCAGTTTTTCGGAGGCCCAGCAGCAGGATCTCGAGCGCTTCAAGCGCTTTTACCACCTGATGCTGGCAGAAGGCGTTTATCTGCCGCCCTCGCCGGTTGAAGCGTTCTTTTTCTCGAGCGTGCACAGCGATGACGATATTGCGCACACAGTGTCGGCGGCGCGTCGGTCACTGGACGCGGTTGCGTAGGTAGAGTTATGAGAATTTTAATCTGGTAGATTAAAATTCTCATGATGAAACCTGTTGCAAGACACCTTGAAAGTCAGCTCCGAACGGCTGCGCGCTCCTTGGCTGCGGTGGTCTTGACTGGTCCGAGGCGATGCGGAAAAACATGGCTTCTCCGACATCTGTTCCCCAAGGCGTCCATTCGGGGCCACACCGGCCCGACCACCCGTTAAGCTGGATAAATGCCTGGCGCCGGAAACGGTGCTGCGCTGCTGCCCAGCGTTTCTTCGATTCGAAGCGCTTCGTTCCACTTGGCCATGCGCTCGGAGCGCGCGAAGCTGCCTACCTTCAGTTGCGGCACGCCCCAGCCGATTGCCAGATGAACGATGCTCACATCCTCGCTTTCACCTGAGCGTGCCGACACGATCGCACCCCAGCCCACCGCCTGCGCGGCCCGCCAGGCGGCGAGGGTTTCACTGACCGTACCAATCTGATTGGGCTTGAGCAGCGCGGCATTGCAACATCCCGCTCGAGCGGCCTCTGCGATTCGGCTGGCATCGGTTACCAGGAAGTCATCGCCCACGATCTGAATCCGGTGCCCGCAACGTGCGGTGAATGCGCGCATGCCCTCGATGTCGTTTTCGGCGAAAGGGTCTTCCACCGAGACAATCGGATAGGCATCAATCCAGGATATGAGCAGGTCGGCGAAAGCCTGCCGATCCAGCTTTCGCCCATCGAGTTTCAACGTGTAGTGCTCGCCATCGAAGAACTGGGTGGACGCAATATCGAGGGCGATGGCCACCTGGGAGGGCGCTGACAGCCCGGTATCCTCGATTGCGCGAGTAAGCGTTTCGATGGCCGCTTCATTGCCCTGAAAATCGGGCCACCAGCCACCTTCGTCGGCCACGCCCAGTACCGACCCCCGCGCTGCCATGCGCGCGCCGGCGGCGTGGTAGACCTCGGCGGTCCATTCAATCGCCTCGGCGAAACTGCGTGCGCCAGG
>VGHA01000136.1 GCA_016868375.1 Betaproteobacteria bacterium
CACTCATCTGCCCATACCCGATCTCTCGATTGTGCTGGCCGTGATGCTGCTTTATGTGCTGCTTGGCTGCGTCATGGACGAACTGTCCATGCTGCTATTGACGATCCCGGTGATCTTCCCCGCCGTGATGGGGCTCGAACTGTGGGGACTGAAATACGAGGCGAAAGCCCTCTGGTTCGGAATCCTCGTTTTGATGACCGTTGGCATCGGCCTGATTGCCCCGCCAATCGGATTAAACCCATCGGATTGAATGTCTACGTCGTGAACAACCTCGCGCGCGACGTACCCATGGCAGAAACGTATCGCGGGGTTCTGCCCTTTCTTGCCTGGGACGCCCTCCGTTGCCTGCTGCTGCTGTTTTTTCCGGGCCTTGCCTTGTGGCTGGTGCGTGCGCTCTTTTAGGTGAATCGTTTCAATGTCTGTCATTGACACCTTCAGACTTAACGGCAGGCGCGCGCTTGTTACCGGTTCGTCGATGGGCATCGGTTTTGCCATCGCGCAGGCCCTGGCTTCGGCTGGCGCGCACGTGGTGCTGAATGCCCGCACCCGCACGAGGCTGGATCAGGCTCACGACCAACTCGCTGCACAGGGACTCGCGGTTTCGTCGCAATGCTTCGATGTCACCGATGCCAATGCAGTCCGCGAGGCAATCGCTCATATTGAAGACCAGGGCCCGCTCGACATCCTGGTGAACAACGCCGGCATCCAGATTCGCGCCCCGCTTGATCAGTTTGCCGACGACGATTGGCGCAGGCTGATGGCCACCAACCTCGATTCGGTTTACTACGTAAGCAAGGCGGTGGCGCAGCGCATGCTGCCTCGTCAGCGCGGCTCGATCATCAACCTATGCTCGGTCATGAGTGAGGTGTCACGCCCTACGGTTGCGCCGTACACGGCCAGCAAGGGGGGCGTAAAAATGCTCACCAAAGCGATGGCGAACGACTGGGGCCCACACGGTATCCGGGTGAACGGAATTGGCCCTGGGTTTTTCAAGACCGAACTCAATGAGAAATTGGTCAACGATCCCAAGTTCAGCGCATGGATCGAGGGGCGCACGCCGAGCCGGCGATGGGGAGAACTTGAAGATCTGGGACCGGCCGCGGTTTATCTTGCGAGCGACGCGTCTCGATTCGTAAACGGACACGTTTTGTACGTTGATGGTGGCCTGACGGCAGCGCTTTAAGGCGCAGCATCCACATCGAGCGGAACTTTCCAGCGCACGCGCGGCGCCGCGGCGAGCAGGCTTCGGGTATACGGATGCGCTGGCTGAAGCCATAGAGCCGGGTTACTTCCGATCTCCACAAGGTGACCTGATTGCATTACTGCGATTCGGTCTGACACCTTTCTTACCACCGCGAGGTCATGCGATATAAAAAGGTAGGACAACCGAAAGTCGCGCTTCAATTCCAGCAGCAAATCCAGAATCTGCGCCTGTATCGACACATCGAGCGCCGAGACTGGCTCATCTAGGATCAAGAGCGCAGGCTGAAGCAGCAGTGCCCGCGCAATCGCGATCCTCTGGCGCTGCCCCCCTGAGAACTCATTAGGATATCGCTGGCGCGAATCCAGCGGCAGCCCGACACGTTCAATCAGGGTATCAATACGGTGCGACCGGGCCGCTGCATCACCGCCCCGGTGCGCCCTGAGCACCGTGTCGAGGATGGTTCCTACCGTTTGCCGGGGATTCAACGATCCGTAAGGATCCTGAAACACCATCTGAACCTGCTTCCGGAATTCGCCTAAGGCACGTTCCGGCAGCTCACCAAAGCTTTTGCGGTGAAAGCGAAGCTGCCCAGAACGCATGGGAACCAGACGCATGAGCGCTTTGGCCAGGGTTGACTTGCCGCAGCCGCTCTCACCGATCAACCCCAGCGTTTCACCCTCGGCGATTGTGAATGAGACCCCATCGACCGCGTTGATGCGCGCCAACCGGCTTCGTGGATAGGCCACCACCAGTTGTTCCACCTCCAGAAGCGGACGGGCGGACGACGGCCGCGTGACAGAGTCCGACCTAAGGAATTCTGAGGGATGACAATGCAGCGATGCTTTGAGAAGCTTTCGCGTATACACGTGCCCGGGATGTTCAAACAGCGATCGTGTAGCCGCCTCTTCAACGCGCGTACCGTCCAGCATCACCACCACTCGGTCGGCGAACTCTGCGACCACTCCAAGGTCGTGGGTGATCAACAAAAGGGACATGTTCAGCTCGCGCCTTAGCCGCTCCAATAGGGCCAGGATTTGCGACTGCACGGTGACATCCAGCGCAGTGGTTGGTTCATCGGCGACCAGGAGGCGTGGGCCGCACGCAACCGCCATTGCAATCATGACCCGCTGGCGCTGCCCTCCGGACAGCTGGTGCGGATAGTCTTTGGCGCGTTGCGAGGGCTCGGAGAGCTGCACCAGATCAAGCAGTTCAATGGCACGCGACAGCGCTGCCCGATTCGATAAGCCCTGATGCGCACGCAGCACTTCAATGATCTGGTCACCAATTTTATGAACTGGATTCAACGAGCTCATAGGCTCCTGAAAAATCATCGACAGCTCGCGCCCCCGAATGGAACGCATGGCAGGCTCGGATAAGTTCAGGAGGTTTCGCCCATCAAGCTGCACAACGCCTGAGGAGGTGGCGCCCGCGGGCAGAAGTCGAAGCAGTGCCAGCGCAGCACTGGACTTGCCACAGCCCGACTCGCCGACAAGTGCAAGCGTCTCGCCTCGCCCTATCGAAAAACTGAGGCCGCTGACTGCGTGGCGGGGGCCGGCCGGCGTTTCAAAACTGACCGAGAGATCACGGACCGCAAGCAAGGGCTGCGTGAACATTACCGGCGCAGTCGCGGATTAAAAGCATCGTTCAATCCATCGCCAACCAGGTTCAGCGAGAGTACCGTCAGGACAATTGCCAAACCCGGCGCCGCGCTCAAATACCAGGCGCTGCGCAGAAACTCACGGCCTTCACCAACCATGCGCCCCCACGACACAACATTCGGATCGGTCAATCCCAGGAATGACAATGCTGACTCCATCAGGATTGCAGTCGCGACCAGCACTGAGCCGGTGACAATGACTGGCGGCGCGGCGTTGGGAAGGATCTCGGAAAAAATGATGCGCAGATGCCGATAGCCTTGCGCCCGCGCCGCCAGAACAAACTCCCGCTCGCGCAGGCTTCTGAACTCAGCACGAACGAGTCTCGCGATCACCGGCCAGGACGCGACCCCTATTGCCATCACGACAACCGGCGAGGTCGGGCGCCAGATGGTCACCAGCACAATGACCAGCAGAAATGATGGTACGGTCTGAAACAGCTCAGTGATCCGTGCCAGCAGGTCATCAGCCCACCCGCCAAAATAGCCTCCGACCGCGCCCACCAGCACACCGATCACTACGCTCAGGACCGCTGCAACCAGCCCGACCGTCAGCGAGATTCGTGCTCCGTGGGCGATGCCCGCCAGCACGTCACGCCCCATCGAGTCGCTACCCAGGGGATGCGTAATCGATTCGCCAGGCCAGACCAACGGCCGGGTCACCATCGCCAAGGGGTCACCCGGATAAACCCAGGGAGCAAGCAGTGCGACAACGACAGTGCAAACAAGAAGCAGCGCGCCGGTCAACGCCGCAGGATCGCGCAAAAAGGCCGACAGCGCAGGATGCCTTGGCTGTCGTGTAGTGCGCGCGCTCATCGCACTTCCACCCTCGGATCAAGCACCAACTGCAACAGGTCGACAGCCAGATTGGCGGCTATGACCAGCAGCGAACTCATCAGAAGGATGCCCAGCAGAACGATGTGATCGCGGGCCATTACCGATTCGAACGCGAGACGCCCCAGCCCAGGCCATCCAAAAACTGACTCGATAACCACTGCGCCGCCCAACATGGCTCCCAGGTGCAGGCCAGCCACGGTGGTTACCGGAATTAAGGCGTTACGAAGAATGTGATGAATCACGATCCGGGCCGGATGCAAACCCTTTGCCTGTGCGGTACGAACAAAATCAAGCCGACTGACCTCTAGAAACGCTGCCCGGGTGAGCCTCGCGAAAATCGCCACATAGAACGCGGACATCGTCAGCGCCGGCAGCACCAGGTAGCGCGCACGATCAAGGAACCAAGCCGTGCCCTGCAGGTTTGCGCCAATCGTTGCTGTGCCACCCGACGGCAACCACCCCAGCGTGACCGAAAATACGACGATCGCCATCAACGCGAGCCAAAAGCCCGGTGTGCTGTAGAGCACCAGCGCAACAAGACTCAGGGCGCGGTCGGGCCAGCGTCCGGCGGTCATCCCCATCAGCGTTCCCATCAAGACGCCGCAGACCAGCGCAAAAGCCAAGGCTGCACTCATCAGGAGCAGCGTATTCCCCAGCCTTGAACCGATCAGCTCTGCAACAGGAAGATTGAATCTTGGCGAATAGCCAAGGCTCAGGCGCGACAGGTTGTCCAGATAGGCGAGCAATTGCTGCAAAACAGGCAGGTCCAGACCGAATCGTTCGCGGAGCTCCGCCATCATTTCGGCGGTCGCACTGCCCGATTCCGCGGCCAGCACTTGCGCGGCGTCACCAGGCACCGCCTGCAGCAACAGAAAATTGAGCAGCACAATGCCAAGCACGGCAGGCAGGGCCTGAAGCAGCGTGCGAACGATCAGGCGCAAGGCGGGGAATCGTGTCATGTGGGGGCGCGAATCGCTGAAAGAAATTATACTGAGCCCCCACTCAGGGAGACCACGATGCATGGTAACCGGCTCACGCGAATGTTCCGTCAATTGTTCGTTGCCGCAGGCACGGCTGCGCTTATCGGCGCTGCCTCTGCGCAACCGCGGCATGGCGGAACCTTGAACTGGATCGTCAATCCGATCCCTACTTCATTGGTTCCGATCAACACTTCAGCGGGTGGCAACACCGATATTGGCCCCAAGATCGTCGAGGGGCTGCTGACCTACGACATGGAGCTTCGGCCAAGGCCCCTGCTTGCAACCGCATGGAGTGTCAGTGCCGACGGGCTGCAATACCGCTTCGAGTTGCGCCGTGGCGTGAAGTGGCACGACGGCAAAGACTTCACTTCCGCCGATGTTGCATTCTCGATCACGACCCTCAAACAGTTTCATCCCCGCGGGCGCGGCACCTTTGCAAGCGTGACCGAGGTTCGTACGCCCGATCCGCACACTGCCATCATCGTGCTGGGCAAACCCGCGCCCGCGATGCTTACCGCGCTCGCCTCCGCGGAATCACCAATCGTACCCAAGCATCTTTACGACGGTACTGACATCGCCACCAATCGCCACAATCGCGAACCGGTGGGCACAGGCCCGTTCCGGTTTAAAGAGTGGGTCCAGGGCAGCCATGTGGTGCTTGAACGGAACGCCGACTACTGGGACAAGCCCAAGCCCTATCTCGACCGGATCGTGGTGCGGTTCATCCCAGATCCCGTTGCGCGGGCAGCTGCCCTCGAGGCCGGCGAGGTTGACCTTGGCAATGCGGTCATTCCCCTGTCAGAAGTGGCTCGTTTCAGCAAGCTCCCCCGGCTGGTGGTTGACTCATCGCAATGGCCTTACTGGGGCAATCATCAACAGGTTTATTTCAACCTGGATAGCCCGGTCGTCAAAGATATCGCCGTTCGAAGAGCCATCGCGCAGGCAATCGATGTCAACGCCTACAACAACGTGGTCTGGTTTGGCTACGGCAAGGTGACAGCGTCCATCATCGGCCAGGCCATGACCCGTTACCACGACGCCTCGATTCGCCACCAGCCTTTCGATTTGAAGGCCGCCGAGGCGGCACTCGATGCAGCCGGACTCAAGCGCGGCGCCAACGGAATTCGTTTCAAACTGCGACTTCTTTACAACCCGTTTCTTGAGCGGAGGACTGCCGATTTCATTCGTCAATCGCTGTCCCGGGTCGGAATCGATGCGGAGATCGAGGCGTACGACTTCGCCACGTACACGCGCAAGGTCTACACTGAGCGCGCTTTCGACATGACCGCGGAGAGCCTGCTGAACCTGTTTGATCCCACCGTTGGCGTTCAACGCGTGTTCTGGTCAAAAAATTTCAAGATTGGACTGCCGTTTTCCAACGCGCCGCACTATCAAAACGCGGAGGCAGACCGTCTGCTCGAGGCTGCCGCGGTTGAAACTGACGAACGGCGCAGGCGCGAGTTGTTTATCAACCTGCAGCGAGTCGTTGCTGCTGATATTCCGTCAATCGAGTTGGGTGCCAATCCGAACATCACGATCGCAGCACGCAAGGTGAAGAACTACGCCCCAACTGCTGAAGGGGCCCGCGGCAGTTTTGCAGATCTCTATCTTGAGCCCTGACCACCTCCAATCAGCACGAGGCTTACTCTGATCGTGACAGCGGATATCGATCGCAAGCGGGCGGCCCGGTGGATGGCCGCCCAGCGGCTTGATGCCCTTCTTCTTGCCAAGCCCGAGACCTTCCGGTGGGCAACGGGCGCCTCGCCTGGCGTGGCTGCGTTTTTTCGGCGCGCTGGGGCAGCCCTTGCCTTGGTGCCTGCCGACCCTTCAGCGCCCGTCAGTGCGATCAGCACAGAACTGTTCGCGCCCTCCGTGGCTGCTGCGCTTGGCAGCCAGAATGTTTACACCCATCCGGACTGGGTTGAAACCGCTGATTTTCAACCCTGGGTAACAGAGGGTACCGGCGCCGCCGAGCTCACTGAACGTTCTCACCGGGCACGGGCACGCCCGCCTGGCTTCAGTCGTCCTGCCGCTTACGATGCCAGCGCGGCGTTCGCTGCCCTGGGTCAATTACTCAATGCAAAGGGATTGCGACAGGCTCGAGTCGGGCTCGACCTCGACTTTTGGCCAGTGGCCGATTTCGAGCATCTGAAGCGCTGTGTCCAAGGCCCAGTATGGTTCGATGCGGGCGAGTGCGTTGGAATGATCAAGGCGGTCAAATCGTCTGCCGAGATTGAGCGACTGGCACGGGCTGCCGCGCTCGCCGAGGCGGGTATGCGATCTGCACTCGCTATCGTTCAACCTGGAATTCATCGTAACGATATCGCTGCAGCATGGCAGTCCGGCGCTCGGCAACAGGCGGAGCGACAGGGTTGGAAGCTGTCCGGACAGTGGGAATACATCACCGTAGGGTCCCTTCCCTGGCAGGGCGGTACTCATCTGAACGCAGGCGATGTGCTCAAGTTTGATGTGGGTTGCCTTATTGAGGGCTACAGTTCAGACAGCGGCCGCACGTTCACGCTGGGACGGGCTCGCCCGCGATCAAGTCAGATCATGGCAGCGCTCAGTGATGCGTTCGAGGCGGGCCTGGAGCAGCTGAGGCCAGACCGACTGTTCAGTGATGTACACGCCGCGTCAACCCTCGCGATGCGCCGGGCAGGCTTTGCATCGTTCAGTCGAGGGCACTGGGGGCACAGCCTTGGACACGATACGTTCTGCGAGGTAGCGCCGTTTATTGCGGCCCAGGCCCATGTGCCGATCGAGCCTGGGATGGTGCTCGCATTTGAAACGCCCTTCTATGCCGATGGCGAGGGCGGGTTCATTATCGAGGACCAGTTTCTGATTACCGAGGGCGGGCCTCAGCCCGCCTGGTCGCTGCCACGCGGTCTGCGTGAGCTGCCGCTTTAAAATCCATTTGCAGATATTCTGGAGACTCGCATGCCTTCCAACCTCCTTTCGACCGTGATTGCTTCGCTGGTGGTTGCCGCCGCGGCTGGTTCGGCTGTCGCGCAAAGCTGGCCGACGCGCCCGATCCGACTTCTGGTGCCGCTTGCCGCCGGCAGTACGGCTGACATCATCTCGCGAACGGTAGGCACTGAACTGTCACGAACGCTGGGTCAACCGGTGGTGGTTGAGAACAAGCCGGGCGCAGGTGGAACGATCGCCATGGCAGAGCTGGCGCGCTCGGCGCCAGACGGCTATACGCTGAGTTTTGCCTCGCAAGGCACGTTGGTGTTCAACCAGGCGCTTTACGACAAGCCCGGATATGACTCGACCAAAGATTTCTCGATGATCCGGTTTGTTGGCGGCGTATCAAACGTGATGATCGCGCCTCCTGCAGCAGCAGTCGCGCGGCCTTCGGACATGGTCGCCCTGGCGAAAGCCAAGCCCGGCACGCTCACGTTTTCATCGGGTGGCAGCGGCACCAGTCATCATTTGTCGGGGGTACTGTTTGCGCGCATGACCGGAACCGACCTGATCCATGTGCCCTACAAGGGGGCGCCGCAGGGAATCCTCGCGGTGATGTCCGCCGAAGTGAACATGGGTTTCTTCAATACACCCACCGTCATCAGCCAGATTCGAGAGGGCAAGCTAAAGGCGCTCGCGGTCACGAGCCTGGCCCGCTCACCGCTGCTGCCGGACGTTCCTACGCTGGACGAACTGGGCGTAAAGGGCTATGAGGTCAACACCTGGTTCGGATTCATATCGCGGGCGGGCACACCGTCAGAGATTGTGGATCGGCTGCACAGCGAAATCGGCAAGATACTGGATGAGCCCACCCTGAGAACCCGGTTGGCACAACAGGGATTCGAACTTGCCGCCCCCCTGTCGCCCGCGCAATTTGCAAAAGTCGTCAACGACGACCTGGCTAAATGGGTGCCGCTGGTTCGCGCGTCCGGGGCCAAGGTGGATTAAGCGGGCCTCGCCCTGCGCCCCGGACGGTGATGCTACAGCCCGACTGACGCCTTCACCAACGCCCCCAGGTCGCGCCTGAGCTTCTCGCGCGTTGCTGCGTGCGCGCGCGAGGCGTTCAGGTTCTTCAATTCCCAGGGATCGTTTTCAAGGTCATACAGCTCGTCGAGCTCGCTGTCTCGGCCGCGATTCACCCAGTGGATGTATTTGTAGCGCTCGGTTCGGATGGCCTTGTAGCTCATGCCAACCAGCCAGGGCATCGCGTTTTCCGCCCAGTACTCAACCAGCAGCGAGCGACGCAGGCGTGCGCGCGACGACGCGAACATCGGAAGCAGGGATTGTCCCTGAATCTGCGGGCCTGGCTTGCCTCCGGCCAGTTCGATCAGGGTCGGGGCAATATCCTGGCAAATCACCAGGCCATCGCGCTGTGAGCCAGCGCGAATCGCGGGCGGATAGCGCACGGCAAACGGCGACCGGATGCCCTCTTCGTAAGCGAAGCGGCGCTCAGGACCGAGACCGTGCTCGCCGAAGAAGTAACCGTTGTCGCCCAAAAAGACGATGCAGGTGTTGTCGAGCTGACCACGCGCCTCGAGGGCGGTGAGAATGGCGCCAACGCCCTCGTCAACCGCGGCCATCATCTGCGCACGCAATCGAATCTCACGCTGGGTTCCCGAGTGCACAGCTTTGAGAATCTGACGCGATAGCCGTTGCTCGCGCAACTCGAAACACTCGGCCCATGCGGGCTTTGACTTGACGACCTCAGCCGGACTCAGCATGTTGGGGGTCGGCGGAAACACGTCACGTGCATAGAGCTTGCGATGCCGCTCGGCCACCACATACCCACCCTGCGCTGAAATCTTGAGCGTGCCGTCGGCCGCCTGCTCGGCATCCGGATGAACCGCCTTGTGCGCGAAGAACAGCGAGAATGGCCGCTTTTGGGGGCGATCGATAAAATCGAGCGCCAGCTCGTTCATGATGTCGGTGATGTAGCCCCGATGATGGCGATACCGGCCATCGTGATTCAAGATCGGGTCATTCAGCCGACCATGTCCGTCGTAACTGACCCACCGGTCGTAGCCTGCACGTGGCTTGCCGTCATTGCCCATGTGCCATTTACCGATGTGGGCCGTTTCGTACCCCAGACGCTGCAGGTCAAGGTGGTAGTTAGGAAGCCGGTGACTCATGGCGTCGCGCGCGACGTTGTCGATGATGCCGTGCCTGCTTGCGTATTGACCGCTCAGGATGGAGGCCCGGTTCGGCGAGCAGATCGGTGTCGTGTGAAAGGCCCGGGTGAATCGGGCGCCTTCATGAGCGATGCGATCAATGTGGGGCGTTTTCATGTACGGGTGACCGCCAGCACCATATTCATCATGGCGAAGGTCATCAATCAGGATCACCACCAGATTCGGACGTTGCGTGCGCTTCAAACAAAACCTCCCTCATAGATCGTGGGGCGACCCCACGCGATGCAAATTTCCCTGCCGGAACATACACCAGACCGCTACGGGGGATCCGCCGGATGCGTTAGTCTCCGATCTGCGCGCCCGCCGGCAGGGCCTCTCACGACCACCGACTCAGACCATGCAGACGATTCATACGATCAACGATTTGCGCCAAGCCCTCGCGGGACAGCGGTCCGTTGCATTGGTTCCCACCATGGGCAATCTGCACCAGGGTCACCTGGATCTGGTGGCAATGGGGCGCCGCCACGCGGACACGGTGGTCGCGAGCATTTTTGTCAATCGGCTGCAGTTTGCCCCCACCGAGGACTTCGAACGCTATCCGCGCACGCTGGCCAATGACGTGCAGGCGCTGACCGAGGCAGGCTGCAGCGTGGCTTTTGCGCCCGATGAGCGGGAGCTGTATCCGGAACCACAAGGGTTCAAGGTCACGCCACCCGCTGAAATCGCTGACATTCTGGAGGGCGCGTTTCGCCCAGGATTTTTTACCGGCGTTGCAACGGTGGTGCACAAACTGTTCAACATCGTGCAGCCGCAGGTGGCGGTGTTCGGCAAGAAGGACTACCAGCAGTGGCTGATCGTTCAGCGGATGGTGTCGCAGATGGCGCTGCCAATCACCATCATCGGAGCGGAGACCACACGCGCGACGGATGGCCTGGCGCTGTCCTCGCGGAATGGCTACCTGAGCGCAGCCGAGCTGGCTGAAGCTCCCCAGCTTCAGCTCGCCATGCAACGGATCGTCGAGGAACATCGCCCAGCCAACCAGCGCGACCCCTCGGCCATCGCCGCCAGTGCAGACCGGGCCCGCGCCACGCTTGAGCAGCGGGGCTGGCAGGTTGATTACCTGACCGTTCGCCGTCGCGCTGACCTGCAGATGCCCCGCTCATCGAGCGACTCGCTGGTGATTCTGGCCGCCGCGAAACTTGGCAGCACCCGCCTGATTGACAACCTGGAGTTTTGAGAGGCGTCGCAATGGGTGCTTCGCTGCTCGCGCTGGACTGGGGGTCGACCAATTTACGTGCCGGTCTGCTGGATCAGAGCGGCCGCACA
>VGHA01000137.1 GCA_016868375.1 Betaproteobacteria bacterium
ATTTCGTTGTTCTCAAGCCGACCCGTCGGACAGCTGCTTGCCACCACCATCTGGGGCCAGAGCTCTGAATGGGCGCTTACCGCGCTGCCGCTTTTTATCTGGATGGGCGAAATTCTGTTTCGAACCCGTCTGTCTGATGACATGTTCACCGGCATCGCTCCCTGGATGCGCAGGCTGCCGGGCCGGCTGCTACATGTGAACGTGATCGGGTCTGGAATCTTTGCTGCGGTGTCGGGCTCGTCCACCGCCACCGCGGTCACGATCGGCCGCATGACGATTCCCGAGCTATTGCGCCGGGGGTATGACGAAAAAGTGGTGCTGGGCTCGCTGGCAGGTGCCGGCACGCTCGGCATCATGATCCCGCCGTCGATCATGATGATCGTCTATGGCGTGGCTGCCGATGTATCGATTGCCCGACTGTTCATTGCCGGGGTAATTCCCGGCGTCCTGCTGGTTTCCCTGTTCATGCTTTGCATCATGATTCACGCCTGGACACGGCCCGGCGCCATTCCGCCGCCCGACCCGGCGATGACGCTGAGCGAAAAGCTCTATGCCTCGCGACGGCTGATACCGATTGTGCTGCTGATCGTATTGGTCATCGGCTCGATCTACCTGGGCCTGGCCACCGCCACCGAGGCCGCTGCGGTGGGTGTGGTGGGCTCGCTGATTCTGGCCGCCTCCACAGGCACACTCACCCGCGAAAGTTTCGTTGAAAGCCTGCTTCGCGCCACCGAAACCTCGTGCATGCTGGCTTTTGTGCTGGCAGGCGCGGCGTTCACCACAGTGGCAATGGGCTTCACCGGTATCCCCAAGAGCCTCGCAGCGCTGGTCAATGACTGGCAGCTGAGCGCTGGCATGCTGGTTTTCGTACTCACCATCCTGTACGTGATTTTGGGCTGCTTTCTCGACGGCGTGTCGATGATCGTGCTGACGCTGTCGGTGGTCATGCCGATGATCCATGCCGCCAAGATCGATCCGATCTGGTTTGGTATCTACATCGTGCTGGTGGTTGAAATCGCCACCATCACGCCGCCGGTCGGCTTCAATCTGTTTGTGCTGCAGGGGCTCGCCAAGCGCGACATTCTGTTCATTTCGCAGGGTGCCATTCCGTCGTTCATCGCGCTGGCGTTTGCCTGCTGGCTGATCTGGGCATTTCCCGGCATCGTCACCTGGCTGCCCTCGGTGATGTTCAACAACTAATAGCAGGAGTCCTATCAATGGCACAACCCTGGGCAGGCATTGTTTCCGCCGACGAGATCGCAGCCTATGAGGCGGCCGGTTTTGGTCGTCCGCAGGGCATGGGCAAGCGCCCTGCCCTGCTCATCATCGACGTTCAATACCGCACGGTTGGCACCCAACGCCAACCATTCTGGGAAGCCATCAAAGAGTTCAAGACAGCCTGCGGCGAGGTGGGCTGGCGCGCGGTTGACCACATTCGTCCGTTGCTTGAGCTGTTCCGCGAACTGCAGCTACCCGTCATTTACCCGTATGTATCGCCCAAGGAATCGTTCGATGTCGGGCGTCTTGCCGAGAAAGTGCCCGCGCTGATGAAGGTGGCAGCAAACGGCTATCAGTTCGTGCCCGAGGTCGCGCCGCGCGAGCAGGACATCCTGCTGCCCAAAAAACATCCCAGCGCGTTCTTCGGTACGCCGCTGGTCAGTTACCTGGTTGATCTGGGGGTCGACAGCCTGGTGGTAACCGGCTGCACCACCAGTGGCTGTGTACGCGGCAGCGTTGTCGATGGCTTTGCCTACAATTTCCGTTGCACGGTGCCCATTGAGTGCGTCTACGATCGAAGCGCCACCAGCCACGCTGTGAATCTGTTCGACATGGCGGCCAAATATGCCGACGTGAAGCCGGTGGCCGATGTGATGGCCGAACTGCGGGCACTTGGCCCCGCCACACGGTGAACCCCATGGAGCGCTTTGACAATAAATTTGATCGCTACCGGTTCTCGGCGCTGCCGTCCCGGCCGCGCTACACCTGGCCCAATGGCGCCCGACTCGCCGTTTACTTCGCGCTCAATGTCGAGGCGTTTGAATTTGGCCGCAATCCTGGCAACGACTTCACGTCGATGCCCAGTCCGCCCTTTCATCGCGGCTATGCCTACCGCGACTACGGCAACCGGGTCGGCATCTGGCGCATCGCCGACTTGTTTGAGCGCCAGCAGGTTCCGCTGTCCGTTCTGGTCAATGCCAGCGTCTACGACGTCTGCCCGGAAATTCTGGTGCCGTTTCGCGAGCGGGGCGATGAGTTCGTCGGCCACGGGCGCACCAACTCCGAACGCCAGGCCGACATGGATGTCGACACCGAACGCCGCATGCTCGCCCAGGTTCGCGATCGTCTGACACGGGAAGAGGGTAAGGCGCCCAAGGGCTGGCTAGGCCCGTTCATTTCGCAGAGCGCCAACACACCCGAACTGCTGCACGAGGCGGGTTTCACGTACATGCTTGACTGGTTCTTCGATGAGCAGCCGCAATGGTTCAGAACCGGCCGCGGCCCGATTCTGGCAGTGCCTTATCCATCGATGGAACTGAACGATCTGCCTGCGTTCATCAATCGTGGCGCAAGCGATACCGAGTTCACCAGCATGGTGATCGATGCGTTCGATCAGCAGCTGGAAGACAGCGACCGTCACGGCTGGCCTCTGGTGTGCTGCATCTCGATTCATACTTTCCTGATGGGTCACCCGCATCGGGCGCGCCAGCTGGCAAGAATGCTCGCGCACCTCACCGCGCAGCGCTCGCGAGTCTGGTTTGCCACCCCGGGGCAGATTGCAGACCATGTCGCAGGACTGCCCGCCGGTACCGTGGCCTTGCCCTGAGGCGCTGCCACGCCATTTTTTCTTTGATCAGGACTCGTCGATGAGCGCTGCCCCCGTGAACGCTGCCAAAACCGGCAAACGCGATGAGCCGGAGCTGACGTTCTTTGATTCGCCCAGCGTCGACCGGCTTGCCCAGATGGTTTGGGTCATGGCCTCTGAACTGCATGTGCTGCGTGATCGCGTGCGATGCCTCGAATTCATGCTGGCCAACCAGGGGCAACTCGATCTGAATGCGCTCGATCGCTTTCAGCCTGATGAGGCACAGGCGAAGCTACTTGCCGGCGAGCGTGATGCGTTCGTCGCGCACCTGCTCGAGGTCATCGATGGCCGTGCCAAATCAACCAGCGGCCGATTTCCGTCTGACTCGCCGAAGGAGACGCGATCATGAGCACACCGCTTCGCGCAACGGTGGCCTTTCAGGAACTGATTGGCTCGATGCGGCAGCACTGGGCCAATCAACTGTACCCGGCACTTCACGAGCGCTATCGCAATATCGACCACGGCGCCACCCCCGCGATGGCCGACCAGGCCATCGCCCAAATCAGCCAGACGCCCCTCTACCAGTGGTTCGCCTTCATCGAGCGCCACTATCAGCGGATGAAGTACTCGGACCCGCGTTGGGGGCTCGCGGCCAATTTCGAGTCGCGCCCCGAGTGGGTTCGGGAGCGGCTCGCGGCGGCTGAGTCCAGCCCCTATCTCGAACTCAATCCGACTCTTCCGATTCCGGCCTATTACCGCGAAATCGATATCCATCAGCATCCAGGCAATCTGATCGGCGCTGACTACGACGGCCTGATGTACCAGGCCAGCGCCACGTCCATCCATCCCAACACCCGCCGTTTTGAAGCGCATGAGCGGTTCGGTGATCGGGTGCTCTCCCGGCGGCGGTTTCAGGCCGTGCTGAACATGGGGTGTGGATTCGGCAAGTGCACATTTCCCATCGCAGCCCGACTGCCCGAGGCGATCGTCACGGGCATTGATCTGTCAGCCCCCTGTCTGCGGCTGGCTGCAGCCACGTTGCCCGACACCGGGCTGCCAAACGTGCGCCTCGCGCAGCGCGATGCCCTGAGGTCGGGCTACGCCGACGCAAGCTTCGATCTGGTCACCTCCACGCAGCTGCTGCACGAGCTGCCGGTCGACGATATCCGGCTCGTTCTTCAAGAGTCGTTTCGGCTGCTCGAGCCAGGCGGCGAAGTGATGCACCTTGATTTTCGTCCGCAGGGCCGCTGGATGGAGTTTTTGCTGGACGGCCATGCGGTTCGAAACAACGAGGGCTTCATGCCAGCGTTCAACCGCCTCGACATGGTTGCAGCCATGCAAGACGCTGGCTTCGTTGATATTGCGATCGAGCCGTTTGCCGAAACCGAAGGCGCCACGCGGGCCGACTGGCCCTACTGGCGCTTTCCCTGGACGCTGTTTCGCGCGGTCAAGCCGCTTTAAGCGACGAGGCCAATTGTTGCGCGGCCTGTTCGGCAAGCTGCGCCGATCGGGCTTCCACCATGACGCGCAGCAACGGCTCGGTGCCGGACGCCCGAATCAGAATTCGGCCCTGATCGGCAAGTTCACGTTCGACTTCCGCCTTGGCCTTGGCCAGCGGCGCGTACGACTGCCAGTCAAACCCCCGCTCAACCCTGACGTTGATCAGCGTCTGCGGCATCATCTGAAGCCCGTCGGTCAGTTCGGCCAGGGTGCGACCGGTGCGCTGCAACGAGGCCAACACCTGTAGCGCGCTGATCGTGGCGTCGCCGGTGCTGTGGTGATCCAGGCAGAGCAGGTGGCCGGAGCTTTCACCGCCATACAACCAGCCGCGCTCGCGAAGCATCTCAAGCACATACCGATCGCCGACGCGCGCGCGCGCAAAGCCCACACCCAGCCGCGACAGGGCCTGCTCGAGCCCCAGGTTTGACATCAGGGTGCCGACCGCGCCGGCCACGGGCCCGTGATGCAATCGCTCGCGAACGATCAGATAAAGCAGTTCGTCGCCGTTATACAGCCGACCGTCTGCGTCGACCATGATCAGCCGATCAGCATCACCGTCGACCGCGACACCCAGCGCAGCGCGATGCTCGCGGACGGCCGCCTGCAACGTGGCCGGATGCGTGGCCCCCAGCTTTTCATTGATATTGAAGCCGTTGGGCGAGGCACCAATGGTAATGACGTCGGCGCCCAGCTCGTGAAAAACATGCGGCGCGGTGTGGTAGGCCGCACCGTTTGCGCAATCGACCACCATCCGCAAACCCTTCAGGTCGAGGTTCGCGGGAAAAGTACGCTTGCAGAATTCAATGTAGCGGCCTGCGGCATCATTGACGCGTCGGGCGCGTCCGAGTGCTGCGGACGGCACGCAGCCAATAGGCTGCTCAAGCTCGGCCTCGATTGCGATCTCAACGGAATCGGGCAGCTTGTCGCCATCAGCGGAAAAAAACTTGATGCCGTTGTCATCGAACGGATTGTGCGACGCGCTGATGACGATCCCCGCCGACAGGCGCAGTGCCCGGGTGAGATACGCCACTGCGGGCGTGGGCAGCGGGCCGCACAGCAGGACATCGACCCCCGCCGCTGACAGACCCGCCTCCAGCGAGGCTTCGAGCATGTAACCCGAGATCCGGGTGTCTTTGCCGATGATGACAGCGGGTCGGGTACTGGCGCGTCCCCCCGCACTGGCCGGCTGAGCGGATGCGGCGTTGTCGACTGGAGCAGCCGAGGTTTTACGCCCTGCCCCAGCCAGCACCCGACCGGCAGCGTAACCCAGGCGCATCACGAAGTCGGGCGTAATGGGTGCCTCGCCAACCCGCCCCCTCACGCCATCTGTGCCGAAATACTTACGCCCCATTGAGTGCCTCCGTCGTGAGTGCGCGCCAGACTGTGAGCGCATCGCGCGTTGCCGCGACATCATGAACGCGAACGACCGATGCCCCCTCGCGTACGACAGCGAGCATCGCAGCCAGGCTGCCAGGCAATCGCTCACCGACTTCGCGCCCGGTCAGTCGACCGATGACCGATTTTCGCGATACGCCAACCAGCAGCGGACCCTGTTCGCGCAGCGCTGCAAGCCCGCGCATCAGCATCAGATTATGCTCGAGCGACTTGCCAAAACCGATGCCAGGGTCAAGCATGATTCGATCGGACGCAACCCCCGCGCGTTCGAGCGCATCACGCTGCGCGGCAAGAAAGGCCGCCACCTCGCTCAGCACCTCGGCATACTCGGGGGCATGCTGCATCGTGGCAGGATCGCCTTTCATATGCATCACGCAGACGCCGCAGTCGGTGGCGGCCACCGCATCGATCGCGCCCGGCGCAGTGAACCCCCCAACGTCGTTGATCAGATCGGCGCCATGCGCCAGCGCAACCCGCATCACTTCGGGTTTTCGGGTATCGACTGACAGCGGCACGCCGCTATCGCGCATCGCCTCCAACACCGGCAGGATTCGATCGAGTTCCACTGCGGCGGGAACAGCGGGCGCGCCAGGGCGGGTGGATTCGCCTCCGATATCAAGCAGATCAGCGCCTTCGGCGACCAGCCGCCGCGCCCAGGCAATCGCCTCGACCGGGTCGGTTCGATCAATGCGGTCGGAGAACGAGTCGGGCGTGACGTTGACGATTCCCATGATCAACGGCCGCTGCAGGCTTAACCGGAAGCGGCCGCACGCCCACTCTTTGGCCATGCGGGCCTTCATCTTGACTGGGGCCCCGAGCGGACCGGGGCCCATGTACCGCTTACGCGGCCGGCTCAGCCGAAGGCGAACCCGACGAGGGGCTCGGCTGGCTGGGCGACGAGCCTGCACCACCGGCACTGCCGCCAGGCGATCCGCCCGGCTTCGGCGGCCGCGGCGGACGGCCAGAAGCGATGTCTTCAATCTGCTCGGCATCAATGGTTTCCCAGTCGAGCAGCGCCTTCGCCATCGCTTCAACCTTGTCGCGATTGGTTTCGAGAATCGTGCGCGCCACCGCGTACTGCTCATCGATGATTCGGCGAATCTCGGAATCAACCTTGCGCATGGTTTCTTCGGACATGTTGGTCGTCTTGGTGATCGACCTGCCCAGAAAAATTTCGCCTTCATTTTCTGCGTAAACCATCGGGCCCAGCAAGTCGCTCATGCCATACCGGGTGACCATGTCGCGGGCGATCGAGGTGGCGCGCTCGAAATCGTTCGAGGCGCCGGTGGTCATCTGATGCATGAAGATTTCTTCAGCGATTCGGCCGCCAAACAGCACCGCGATCGTGTTGAGCATGCGATCGCGGTCCATGCTGTAACGATCCTGCTCGGGCAGTTGCATGGTGACGCCCAATGCCCGCCCGCGCGGGATGATGGTGACCTTATGCACCGGATCGGTTTTGGGCAGCATCCGCGCAACAATGGCGTGACCCGACTCATGGTAGGCCGTGTTGCGACGCTCTTCCTCGGGCATGACGATGGAACGACGCTCGGCGCCCATCAGGATTTTGTCTTTCGCGCGCTCGAAATCGATCATTTCGACCACCCGCGCACTGCGGCGTGCCGCGAACAAAGCCGCCTCATTCACCAGGTTGGCAAGATCAGCACCCGAGAAGCCGGGTGTACCGCGGGCCAGCACGTCAGCCCGGACATCCTGACCAATGGGCACTTTGCGCATGTGCACGTTGAGAATTTGCTCGCGTCCGCGAATGTCGGGCAGCGGCACCACCACCTGTCGGTCGAATCGGCCCGGCCGCAAGAGCGCCGGATCGAGTACGTCGGGACGATTGGTCGCGGCGATCACAATGATGCCCTGACCGGTTTCAAAGCCGTCCATCTCAACCAGCAGCTGATTGAGCGTTTGCTCGCGCTCATCGTTGCCGCCGCCAAGACCGGCGCCGCGCTGGCGACCCACAGCGTCGATTTCGTCGATGAACAAAATGCAGGGCGCATGCTTTTTGGCGTTCTCGAACATGTCGCGCACCCGCGCAGCGCCCACGCCCACGAACATTTCAACAAAGTCGGAACCTGAAATCGAGAAGAACGGAACTTTGGCCTCACCGGCGATCGCTTTGGCAAGCAGCGTTTTACCGGTGCCCGGCGAACCGACCATCAGCACGCCCCGGGGAATGCGACCGCCAAGTTTCTGAAACTTGCTGGGGTCACGCAGGAACTCAACCAGTTCCTGCACTTCTTCCTTGGCCTCGTCACAACCCGCCACATCGGCGAAGGTGATGCTGTTGTTGCCTTCGTCGAGCATTCGCGCGCGCGACTTGCCGAACGAAAACGCACCGCCGCGTCCGCCCCCCTGCATCTGGCGCATGAAAAACACCCAGACGCCGATGAGCAGCAGCATGGGGAACCAGGACACGAAGATATTCAGCAGCAACGACTGCTCTTCTTCTGGCTTGGCGTTGACCTGAACGCCGAACTTCATGAGGTCACCCACCATCCAGATGTCGCTCGCCGAATACACGGTGAAGGTGCGGCCATCGCGTGAACGGACCCGCAGCGTACGTCCATCGACGTGAACGCTTTCGATGCGGCCCTCACGCGCCTCGGACATGAACTGCGAGTACGGCATGTCGCCGCCCCGGCCCTGACGCGCATCGAACTGCTTGAAGACGGTAAACAGAACCAGCGCAATCACGAGCCAGACTGCCGCCTTCGAAAACATATTGTTCACGGGTGAACCCCCACGGGAAGTCGCGGATACTGCAAAAGAGTCAAAAGACGTTGCAGCACGGCCTCCCGATTTCCGGGACGCCTTGCCGCAAATTGGATTTTATTCCGATCCGCCTCGGAGTGCTCGACCAACCAGGTAGGTTTCAGCGGATTCGTCACGCGAGGCACCAGGTTTCCTCGCCGCAACTTGCCGGAACACGGTTTTGAAGCGCTCAACGGTCTGGCTGTAGCCGCTGCCGTGAAAGCATTTGGCAAGCAGCGCCCCTTCCGGGCGGAGATGTTCTGCTGAGAATTCAAGCGCAAGCTCGAGAAGGTCGCTCATTCGGGCGGCATCGGCCGACGCCACCCCGCTTAAGTTGGGGGCCATATCCGAAACCACAAGGTCAACCTTGGTTCCAGACAGGGCTTGCCTCAGCCGCTCCAGCGTCTCGTCCTCGCGGAAATCGCCCTGGATGAACTCAACATCGGCCACCGGATCCATCGGCAGCAGATCCAACGCAATGATCCGGCCATCAAGCCCGGCCCCGGCCGGTCGCACCAGCCGTTCACGCAATACCTGACACCACGCCCCAGGGGCGCTTCCAAGATCAACCACCGTGATACCACGGCGGATAAGTCGGTCTTTGGCATCGATCTCGGAGAGCTTGAATGCGGCGCGCGAGCGGTACCCGTGCTTCTGCGCAAGCTTGACGTAGGGATCGTTGAGGTGACGGGCCAGCCATGCCCGGTTGACTTTGCGCTTGTTCATGGAGCCAGTAGGATGCGGGCGGTCATTATCGCCGGATCTCCGATGAACGCGCCTCGCTCCACTTCTCCGTCCCGTACCCGTCCAGCCGCGGCACAGCCTTCAGTCCCCGAACTGACAATTGCTCGGGCCGCGCTGGTCATCACCTCGGCGCAACGGCGGGCGCTGCGTGCCGATGCGCACCATCTCGACCCGGTGGTCATGATCGGCGATTCCGGCCTCACCGAGGCGGTGGTGGCCGAGGCCGACCGCGCGTTGAACTCACATGAGTTGATCAAGATCAGAGTTCTTGGCGATGACCGCGAGGTTCGGGCCCTGATCATGAAAGAGCTGTGCAGCGCGCTGGGCTGCGCGTCGGTGCAGATGATCGGCAAGCTGCTGGTGATCTGGCGTCCTGCGCCCCCCGCCCCCAAAAGCGACGTGTTCGTCCCCAAGAAAGAGGCGGCAAGACGCGCAGCGGCGCCTGCCAAGAAGCCTGGCTCGACGGCCAACAGGCGGTCCTCGCCGGCAAAAACGCCTGCAAAGCCCACTCGACCCGCCTCAGCACGGACCGCTGCGAAGCCCGCCGGCGCGAGAGGGGGAGTGAAAGGGGATGCGAGAAGGGACGCGAGAGGGGACGCCAAAGGGGGAACGAAATGGGGCGCGAAGCCGGGCAGAGTCTCGGCATCCAAAACCGGCGCCAAGTCAATTCGAGGCGATCGGCCAAACGACCGCGCGCGCGCGGCGGACGGCACCGGGTTTGGCGGCAGCCGAAGCGCATCGGGCAGGGCCTCTGGCGTGCGCACGTCGGGGCCGCGCGCAGACAGAACCGAATCAAGGCCGCCGCCACGGCCCACCAGCGGATCTCGTCCCCCCAGGCCCGCTGCCGGCAAAGCGCCCAGCCGTCGCGCGCCGCCCCGGAAGCGCTGAGCCGGGAGGCGTTGGAAGCGCTGGCTCGGGCAGCTCCGCGCGAGCTGCCCCACGCCGATTAGCCGCGCCGCCCGCGCAGGCCTTGGCACGCTACTCGTACCGTACGTCGAGAATTTCGTATTCGCGCGTGCCACCGGGCGCGGCAACCTTAGCCATATCCCCGGCGCTACGGCTGATGAGCGCGCGAGCAATCGGACTCGATACCGAGATTTTTCCAGCGCGAATATCAGCCTCATCGTCACCCACGATCTGATAGGTGACCTTATCGCCAGACTCTACGTCTTCCAGGTCGACCGTTGCGCCAAACACCACGCGGCCGTCGGCATCGACCAGCCTCGGATCGATGATCTGGGCATTTGATAGCTTCGAGTCGATTTCAGCGATCCGGCCTTCGACGAAAGCCTGCCGCTCACGCGCCGCGTCGTACTCGGCGTTTTCAGACAGATCTCCCTGCGCGCGCGCCTCGGCGATCGCAGTGATAACGGAGGGCCTTTCGACGTGTTTCAGTCGATGTAATTCTTCGCGCAGCAGTTCAGCGCCGCGAACGGTCAAAGGAATCGTGGGCATGGGTATACCTTGTCAGAAAGCAGCACGCGCCGGGCGGTCAACGCGCAAGCAAGTCAGCCCGCCAGCGCAGCATGCAGCGATTGGAGACTGTAAACGTCGAGATCGCGAAGATGCCGCATACCCTCGACAGCGGCACTCGCTCCCGCGATCGTGGTGTAGTAGCTGACCCGCTGGGCAAGCGCGGTGGTTCGGATCGAGCGCGAATCGGCAATGGCCCCGCGCTTTTCTTCGACAGTATTGATGACCAACGCGATTTCACCGTTTTTCATCATGTCAACCACGTGTGGGCGACCTTCCTGAACCTTGTTGACCGCCGACACAGGAATGCCCGCGGCGGTGATGGCCGCTGCGGTGCCGCGCGTGGCGACC
>VGHA01000138.1 GCA_016868375.1 Betaproteobacteria bacterium
TGGAAACCGAGCGAGCGTCGGGAAAGCAAGATAGTGTTTATCGGGCGCGAAATGCCCAAAGATTTGCTACTTCAGGGCCTTGCAGCATGCGTCGTAGGCGGTCGCCTTTCGACATGATTACGGCTGCTGATCCTGTCGCATGTGGCGCTTCATCGACCAGCCCACGACCTCTCGGTTGAACAGGTCCAGTATCACTGCAAGATAAAGCCACCCCTCATCGGTCGCAATGTACGTGACGTCGCTTGTCCACGCCGTGTTTGGCGCTGCTGGCGCGAAGCCCCGAGCTAGCCGATTCGGCGCCACTGGCATCGAGTGATTGCTGTCAGTGGTCGCTTTGAACTTGCGCTTGCCTCGCGCCTTGATCCCATGGTCATGCATCAGCCTGCGCTCCCGTTCCTTGCCCACCCGAATGCCGTTGATCAGCAACTGCTTCCAGACTCGTGGCCAGCCATACTCGCCTCGGCTCTCGGTATGCACCGCTCGGATATGCACGAGCAAGGTGTCATTGCCGATCCTCTTGCCAGGCTGGGCAGGCGTGCCAGAACGCCGTCGGTATTCGTGACACCCACTCGTACTCACGCCCAACACCTCGCAGCTCAGCGACACCGGCTGCGTATTACGGCGCATCGTGACCGCCCAATCCGGAAACCGCCCTGAATCGGTCACGATCAACCGGATTCGCCGGTCACGACCGCCCAGAATGACCGGTCACGCTCAACCGGATTGCCCGGTCACGATGCGCCGGAATACGCGCCGGGCCCAACCACTCAGTGCCCGGCCGCCTCATGGCCGAATTGCTCGGTCAGGGCGCTGGTGATGGACCGGTACGTACCAGTGACCCGCTGCTGATGTGGAGGGGCGGTGAAGACTTCATTGATGCCCGCGAGGTAGCGCGGGCCAACGTAGCCGCCCTGGACGCGCCTGTCCTGCCCTCCTGCGTGTACACCATCGCCAGTGGGCACATGGCCCGCTTTGCCGACTTCGTGGATGCCGCGCGCCAATTGCAGCCGGGACGCGCCATCAGCCACACCAACCTGCCGGCCACAGGCTTTGCCGGCTTCGCTCATCCGAGAGATCTGCCCTTCAATGTAAGTCGCGCCAAACTTGAGTTGGGCTTTGAGGCGCGACAGGATCTGATCGAGTCGCTGCGGGTGGCGCAGAGATGGGTTAAAGCCTGAGGGCAGCCGCGCCCGGGGGATCACACCGGCATACGGTTGGTGGAGGCGTTTTTCCGATGAGGGCTACGTAATCTGACCCGCGTCAAATGTTGATCCAATGTCAGTGAGAGTTTTCAGGCTAGCTGTATTTCATTGCAAACTCAATCGTTGTCTGATCGTAGGTGCGCGAGCGTTTGGCGGCAATCCGTTTGATGGGCACACGCTTGCCGAGCAGCTGGAACAAACAACGATCCTGCTTCAAGACCGCGCCATCAAGCCGGGCACGGTGTATGTCGACCTGGGGTATCGCGGCGTCGATCACGATAATCCCGGCGTTCGGATCAATCATCGCGGCAAGAAGCGGAGAGTGAACGAAGCCGAGCTGCAGCTGCTGAAGCGCCGTCAATCCATTGAGCCCGTGATCGGGCATCTGAAGCATGACCACCGAATGGATCGGTGTCACCTGAAGGGCGAAATTGGCGATCGGATTCATGCTGTGTTGCGCGCGGCCGGGTACAACATTCGCTGGTTGCTGAGGATGATCGTGAAAAAAGGCCTCGGCCTTTTTTTGTGCCTTGTATTTGGAGCGCTCTATTTCGCGGTGCGGTTGATACGCGGACATGGGGGCGACGATTTCAGAGCCTCAAATCGGCAATTTGCGGTAGGTGCGGTTTGAAAAGTGATTTTTCAGGGACGACTACTTAATGCCCTTGTAGATCGACATGTTGGTGGCATTGGCGATCGTGCCCAACAGCAGCGTGTAGCCATCCAGGTCGGCCCGCGGCACGATTTCTGCGGCGATGTTCGAACCGCCACCAGCGCGATTTTCGACCACGAAGGTCTGCCCGAAGGCCTTGCTGAGCTTCTCGGCAACCGCCCGGGCGACGATATCGGTCGCGCCGCCCGGCGCGAAGCCGACCACAATTTTTGCCGATCGGTTCGGGTAGCTCGCCGCGCCGTCCTACGCGAGCGCCACGTCGGTTGACAAGGCGCCCGAAACGCCCAGGGCGATTGGCAACAGACCCAGTCTGGTCAGCTGGGCGAGGGAAGTTCGTTTGCTCGACATGGCCGATACTCCTTGCTGGATTTGAATGGTTGCAGGCCCAAGTTTCAATCGCCTGACTTGAGCACCACCAGTCCATCGACTGCGGTGACCCGATCACGGCTGACGATCATCGGATTGATCTCCGCTTCGGCGATCGGGCGAGCCTCCATCAAGGCGAGCCGCGAGAGGGCGACGATTGCGTCGGCGAGGCCGTCAAGGTCGCCTTTCGGCAGACCACGCCAACCCCGGATCGGGGCGAGGCCCCGAACGGCGCTGATCATATCGTGGCCTTGGGCCCGATCGACCGGAGCAACCCGGGTCGCGGCATCCTTATAGACCTCGGCGAGCTGCCCGCCGACGCCCAGGGTCACCAGCGGACCCAGCGCCGGGTCATCCCGATATCCGATCAGCACTTCGGCCAGTCCGCTCACCATCGGTTGCACCAGGATGCCATCGATCCTCGCGTCCGGCTGGTAGCGCAGCGCGCTCGCGCGCATCCGCGCGACAGCCTGGTCGAGTTCGGCCGAATTGCGGATCCCCAGGCTGACCGCTCCCGCTTCGGTCTTGTGGGGCAGGTCAGAGGAAATCAGTTTGACAGCCACCGAGCCCTCGAGGTCGTGCCGCCAGGGCGCCTCTCGAAGCACCCGACGGGCCACCGTCGGCACCCCGAGCGTATCGAACACGTCGAGCGAGCGCAGTTCGTCGAGCACTCCGTGCGCCCTCGCGAGATGGTCGCCAGCCCGTCGCAGGCGAGCCTGCTCTTCGGGCGTGGGCTGACTGGGGACGGTGGGTCTCAACCAGCAAAGCCTTGCGGCGAGAGCGTCCGCACAGGCCTCGGGGGTGCGGAACGCGGCAATGCCACGCTCGGCCAGCAGAGCGAGTGACGCGTCTGCCTGGGGCGCCAGGAAGCTGACCAATGGCTTGTCCCAGTCCCGCTCACCGGCCACTGCGACGATGGGCTCGACGGCAAGAGTCGGCTGGAATTGGGCCGAGGAGCCGACCACCGCCAACACGGCATCGCAGAAGTCGGCCTCGAGCAGACCACGCAGGACGGCTGCGTACTTCTTTGGGGTGGCCGCAAGCGTCAGGTCGATCACCGGCGCAGCCCGCAGCCGGATATCCTGGGCGGCCATCGCGGCGATGAAGGATTCGGTGGGGATAGCGGCATCGATGCCCAGGAGACCCAGTCGGTCGACGATCATTGCTGCGCCGCCGCCGGTGGTGCTGACCACCGCGACCCGCGGGGGAAGCCGCCGCGATGATGATTCTGACCGCGCGTGCCGGACTGCGCTGCGAGCAAGAAGCGGTGCGATCTCGATCAGGGTCTCGATCATCTCGACTCGAACGATGCCGTGGGCTTCAAAAAAGGCGTCATACGCGGCATCCTCGCCGGCGATCGCCCCCGTGTGAGACACCGCGAGTTCGGCGCCCAGCGCCGATCGTCCGAGCTTGTAGGCGACGATCGCCTTGCCGCTGGCATTGGCCGCACGCGCGGCCGCCGCCAGTCGTGGCGCATCCCGAAGTGTTTCGAGAAACAGCAGCACGACGTCGGTCTGTGGATCGGCAACCAGCAACTCCGTGAGTTCGCCCACTCCCAGATCGGCTTCATTGCCGACCGACACCATCCTCGAATACCTCAGGCCTCGGGCCTGGCCACGAGACAGCAAGGTTCCCAGCATCGACCCGCTTTGCGACACCACGGCTGTTCGACCCGCCGGCAGCAGTTCGCCGGCCAGCGTGGCATTGACCGTCAAGGGCATGCGTCGTACGACATCGATCAAGCCAATGCAGTTTGGCCCGAGCAGGCGTATGCCGAGCTCCCTGGCGCGGGCCGCGAGCGCCTGCTGCGCCCGAGCCCCTTCGTCACCAGACTCGGCAAAGCCGTCCGAGTAAATGGTCACCACCGGGACCCGCTTGCGGCCGCAGGCCTCGAGGACCTCCGAGACCTGGTTGCCTGGGACCATGACGAATGCGTGATCGATCGGAAAGGGAACGGCATCGAGGTCGGGCCAGGCAGGCTCGCCGAAGATCTCGCCGCGATTGCGATTGATCGGAGCGATCCGGCCGGTCCAGCCGTGCCGGCGCATGAACTGATGGGGGCGTGCGGTGTTCTTGCCGGCCTCCCCCGAGGCGCCAACCAGAGCCACGGCTTGTGGCTCGAAGAGCGCGCTCCAGAGTGCCTGATCCATCACTCAAGCCCCATCGCGGGCGCGCTGAGAAAAGGCTCTTCCGAACACACCCTCGGCGATCCGGTTTTTCAGGATCTCGATCGATCCACCGGCAATCATCCAGCCACGGCAGCGGCGCATGCAGTATTCGACCAGACTGTCCTGGCTGTAGCCCATGCCGCCCATGATCTGGATGGCCTCGTTGGCCACATCGAACCCCGCCTGGTTGCAGAAGACCTTGGCGATCGAGGTGTCCTCGGCCGAAGGAAAGCCGGCATCGGCATTGCAGGCGGCACGGTAGAGCAGCAATTGCCCGGCATCGAGCTTGACCTTCATGTCGGCAAATTTCCACTGCAGGCCCTGGAACTCGGCCAGCAGTCGGCCGAACTGCTTGCGCTGGGTCGCCCATTCCCGGGCGACCTCATAGGCGTAGCGGCCCAGGGCGAGCGAGCGTGCGGTGTTGCCGATTCGCTCGACGTTGAAGCCTGCAATCTGCTTGCGAAAGCCGCCTTCACGGAGCAGAACGTTCTCGGGCGGCACGTAGACATTGTCGAACCAGGATTGCGCCCACTCCTCGCCCGACATGAAAGCGGTCTTCTTGCCAAAGCGCAGACCTTCACTGCGCGTGTCGATGAGCACCGAGCCGATCCCGTTCAAGCCGGGACTGTAGCGGACATAGGCGAGGATCACGTCGGCATACCAGGCATGCGTGGTGAACACCTTGCTGCCGTTGATGCGAAAACCCTCTCCGTCCGGAGTTGCCGTGGTGGTGAGGTCGGTGACGGCTGATCCGGCCTCGGGCTCGGTCATGCCGACCGAGATCACGCCCTCGCCGGCGAGCAGCCGCTTGAGGTAACGCTCTTTCTGGTCGGGGGTGCCGTACTCCGCCAGCACCCGAATCGCGCCAAAGCTTCCAGCCTGGATCACATCGGCGCTGCGTGGGCAAACAGAGGCAACCGCCTCGATCGCGAGAATCGCGTCAATCAGGCTGCCGCCCTGACCGCCATCGGCTTCCGGGATCGTGATGCCGAGCAAGCCATTGGCGGCCATCAGCTTGGAGATTTCCCAGGGATACGCGGGTTCATGGGCTCGTGCCACCGCGCCTTCGGCCAGGTGCCGTTTTGCGAAACGGGTGACAGAGTCCTTGAATTCCTGTTGTTCGGAGGTCAGGCGAAAGTCCATGGTTTGTCGTGCCCGAATCGAAAATGGGTAGAGGAATCCCGGCAGAAGGTCGCCGCTTGCATCAGATCACCGTGCGCCACTCGGGATGCTGGCCGCTGGCGCCGCGCACCGCATCGAAATAGCGGGCCTGAAGTTGCCGAGTCAGCGGGCCGGGCTGACCGTCGCCGACCGGCAGTCGATCGATCGAGACGACGGGGATGATTTCCTGGCCAGTTCCGCAGACAAAGGCCTCATCGGCCAGATAAAGCTCGCTGCGGTCGACCTCGCGGACTTCAGCCGGCTCGCCCCGCCATTCCCGATAGAGCGTGAGCAGCGTGTCTCGGGTGACGCTTTCGAGAATGTTGGAGCTGGGCCCCGGCGTGATGAGGCGGCCCTCACGCACCATGAAAAAACAGGCAATCGGAGTCTCGGAGACCTTGCCCGCAGGTGTCAGCATCAGTGCGCCGTCGTAGCCATCGGCCTTGGCCTGCATTTGCGTGAGCCGGGCGTTGTGATAGTTGGCCGTGGCCTTGACCCGCGGCGGACTCGCGTTGTCGGAAAGCCGGCTCCATGAGCTCACGCCCAGGGTCATGCCGGTCTCGGCAAAGCGCGGGCGCTCGCGCGGCATCGCGGCCGCCGTAAAGCCAATCGGCCCGGTGGTAGCCATCAGGCCCTGCCCCTCGATGTAGACGAGCAGTCGGATGTAGACATCATCGTCGGGCTCGTTGGCGCGCAACACCCGGGTGAGGCAGTCCGCCAGGTAATCATGCTCCAAAGCCGGGGCCATCCGCATCACCTTCATGCCGAAGCGCAATCGGTCCAGGTGTTCGCGCAGGCGGAAAAACGCGAATCGGCCCGGTTCAGCCAGCTTGTAGGCGCGGATGCCTTCGAAAACAGTGGTCGCGTAAGTCACTGCGAGCGACAGGGGATGGATGGCTGCGCGCTCGAACGGCACCAGTTCGCCGTTCATCATGATGGTTTTCGCCTGCCACATGGGTACTCGGTCCTCTTGTTGTTCGATGGGTGCGAATCGCTGGCCCAGGTGCCCGCCCGAAAAATCGCTCCTCAGCCGCGCAAGGCCCGCAATTGTGCCGGATAGCCGGAAGGGTCCACTGCCGCGTCGATCAGGACCGGGCCATCGGTGGCGAGCGCTTGCTCCACCGCCTTGCGCAACGCGGTGGGAGAATCGGCCCTCAGACCGCGGCCGCCCAGACCCTGCATCACCTGCGCGAAATCCGGCCGGTCCCAGCGCACGCCCGCGGCAGGCAATTGACGGCTTTGCTGCTTGATGTCGATCAGCGACAGCGCGCCATCATTGAAGACGATCACGATGCAGCGCAGCCGTTGCTCGACCGCGGTGGCGAGTTCGGCGAGGCACATCATCAGGCCGCCGTCTCCGGTGAAGGCGATCGCGGGCCGGTCGCGCTCGTGAAGCGCGGCCGCAATCGCAGCCGGCAGTGCGTATCCCATGGTCGCCAGGCCATTGGAGATCAGCAGGTCCTGCGCAGCGTGACAGGGCCAGAACGTGGTCGCCGAGAACATGTGGGCCCCGGCGTCGATGCTGACTCTGGGAAGCTGGCCCAGAGCGTTGCGATGGATCGCACAGACCTCAAGCGTATGGGTGACCAGTTGTTGAGGGTCGATCCCCTGACCGCTGCCGCGATAGGCGAGGTCGTGACGCATCCGTTCGCGGTGCTTGCTGATCTCACCCGTGGTCCAGTCGGAGGGGCGGGCGGCTTCGGTCAGCGCATCCAGGCTCGCTTCAAGAGAGCCATGCAGTTCGACCTCGGCCCGCAGGTAATGAACTGGATGGCGATAAAGGCCGAGCTCGAGCACCGGCAACTGGTAGGGCCATGGTTGCAGGATGAACTCCACCGGGTCCGCACCGATCAGCACGATCAGGTCCGCACTCGCGACCGTGGCCTGCTCGGCGGCTCCGCCGGTGAAGATCCCCGCGTAGAGCGGCGACTCATCGCTGACGATGCCCTTGCCCTTGTAGGTGACGAGGACCGCGCAGCCAAGCGTTTCGGCAAGCCGTCGGATCCGCTCGACTACTGCGGGCCGTCGGGCTTCGAGGCCAAGTACCAGCACCGGTCGCCGCGCCTGCCGCAGCAGTTCGCGGCCCCGATCGACGGTCGCAGACGGGAGGGCGCCGCTCTCGTTTGTCACGGGCGATGGCCGATCGGAGCTGCCGCCCGCGAGGCTGCTTGCCGCGACCAGCTCCCGCGCATCGGACCCGTTCAGCTCGATGTGGACCGGACCGCGCCGGGGCGCGAGCGCGGCCCCGATGAGGCGATCGATTTCAGCGGGCGCGCTTGCTGCCGGTGCAAGGGTGGAATGCGCGCTAACCAGCGGTGCAAGGACGGCGCGCTGGTCGAACCATTGATGGGTCACGTAGCTGCGCTGCTTGTCCGAAAAGCCGTCGGCGACCAGCGCAAGCGCCGAACGGTCCAGCGCCGCATGGGCGATGCCGTTGACGGCGTTGGCCAGGCCGGGACCCTTGGTCGTCAGCGCGAGTCCGACCGAACCCTCGAGGTCGGCGGCAGTGGCGGCCATCATGACGGCGGCGCATTCGTGCCTGGCCAGCACGAACTCCATCCCGCGAACTCGCGCTGACTCGATCAGATCGAGACTGGTGCCACCGCCCGGCAGGCCAAACAGCCGCCGCGTGCCGGTCTGGAGCAAACGCTCCACCAGCAAATCGGAGACCGTTCGAACCGGAGCCGATTCGGGAGTGGGCACCCGTGAAACAACGGGGGGGCGATCGCCGGCATCGGACGTCATGCGGCTTACATTACCATACGACCCTCGTCGATCCAGGAGACAACATGAGTCGGTATGGTGCCCTTCAGATCGGCCTGATCTGGCAGCGATTGTCCGGATTCATCGACGAGTCCGCTCAGGTCTTCCTGCGCACCTCGTTCTCGTCGGTGGTTCGCGACAACTGGGACATGGCGCTGGGACTGATGGATGGTCAGGGACGGCAGATCGTGCAGTCCTCGCGCAGCGTCCCGTCGTTTATCGGCACGATGCCGCGTACCCTGGCGTCCATGCTAGAGCGGTTCCCGCGTGAGCGGCTCGAGCCAGGTGATGTTCTGATTTCGAACGACGGCTACCTCGGGACCGGACACCTCAACGACATCACCATGGTGATGCCGGTCTTCCGAGGCGATCGGCTGATCGCGTTCATCGGAAGCACGTTTCACAGCGTCGATATCGGTGGCGCGCCATCGGTCGATGCGCGCGATGCCTTCGAGGAAGGGCTGACCATCCCGGTCTGCAGGATCGTCGTCGGCGGCCATGAAAATCCTGATGTGATCGCCTTTCTGGAGGCCAACCTTCGCGCGCCGCAGGAAACCCTGGGCGATATCCGCGCCCAGTTTGCGGCCTATGGGCAGGCGCGCGAGCGACTGCTTGCCTTGCTCGAGTCCGAGCGGATCGATGACCTCGATGCGCTGGTCGACGACATCCTTGCTCGCTGCGAGCACAGCATGCGTCGGGCGATCGAGGTCCTGCCCGATGGCTGTTTTGAGGACGAGATTCAGCTCGATGGCTTTGACGTGCCGCTGCTCATTCGCTGCGCGGTGACTATCGACGGCAGCAACATCCGGGTGGATTACTCGGGCAGTTCAGCCCAGATCGCCCGACCGATCAATTCGGTGCTGAATTACACGATCGCCTACACCAACTACGCGCTCAAGTGCCTGCTCGATCCGACCACGCCCAACAATGACGGCACCTTCCGCCCGGTCCAGGTCAGCGCCCCGGAGGGCACGATCGTCAATCCGCGTAGGCCGGCGCCGGTCTGGGCTCGGCACCTCTCGGGTCACTACCTTCCGCCCGTCGTGTTTGGCGCGATGGCCCGCGTGCTGCCCGATCGGGTGATTGCGGATTGCGGCTCGCCCCTTTGGAGTGCCTACTTTCAGGGGCGTCAGCCCGATGGCCGCAATTTCGTGAAGATGTTTTTCATGAACGGGGGGCATGGTGCCCGCGCCCAGCGTGATGGGCCAGCGTGTCTGTCATTCCCCTCCAACGTGGCGACCCTGTCGATCGAGCGCTTTGAGTCGAGCGTGCCGATGCTGATCACCGAAAAGGCACTGATCGACGGCTCGGGCGGTGTCGGGCGACAGCGCGGTGGACCAGGGCAGAGGATTTCGTTTCGCGTCACCGGTGAACAGCCCGTGGTGATGACCATCCGCCATGAACGGGTCAAGTTTCCGCCACGCGGCCTGATGGGTGGCGGTCCCGGGGCGGCTGGTCGCGACTTGATCAACGACAGGGTGATTCCAGCCAAGGGGCGCTACACGCTTGCGCCCGGTGATGTGGCGAGTTTCGAGACGCCTGGGGGAGGCGGCTTCGGTGCGCCTGAAGCAGCCGTGCCTGCGGGGGAGCCGTCATGAGTGCTGCCCTGAGCGTCGAGGATCGAGCGGGTGCTGGCCGCTTTCGCATCGGTGTCGATATCGGTGGCACGTTTACGGACTTCGTGATGCTCGACGTCGAGCGGGGTGTTCTGCTCAACGAAAAGCTGCTCACCACGCCCGCTGACCCGTCACGCGCCGTGCTCGAGGGCATTCGGCGATTACTTTCCGCTGCCGGGATCGAATCGGCCCAGGTCGCCCAGGTGATCCACGGCACCACCTTGGTCGCGAATGCGCTGATCGAGCGCAAGGGTGTCCGGACAGCCTTGATCACTACCCGGGGCTTTCGGGACGTGCTTGAGGTCGGACTGGAGTGGCGCTACGACACCTATGACCTCTCGCTCGAACTTCCGCCGCCGCTTGCGCCTCGTCAGCACTGCTTCGAAGTGAGCGAGCGTGTCGACGCCGCGGGCCAGGTGATCGAGGCCCTCGACGAGGGCTCGGTGCGGGAGATCGGCGAGCGATTGCGGCGCGAGGGGGTCCAGGCGGCCGGCATCTGTCTGCTGCATTCGTTCCGAAACCCTGCCCACGAGGAGAGGGTTCAAGCCATCCTGCGCGAGGTCTGCCCGGACCTGATCACCTGCATCTCGAGCGACGTGGTACCCGAGATCGGCGAGTATGAGCGGATGTCGACAACCGTTGCCAACGCGTACGTGTTGCCGATTTTCGAGCGCTACCTCGCCCGGATCGCCAGTGGCTTGCGCGAGATCGGGATCAGTCACCCTCTCTACCTGGTCCTCTCTGACGGTGGGACCGTCCATCAGCGGACCGCGATTCGCCATCCGGTCAGACTGGTGCAGTCCGGCCCGGCGGGCGG